>CAMEYZ010000088.1 GCA_945947715.1 uncultured Clostridia bacterium
GGCAAAGCTGATAACGGGAGCTCGTTTGTCGATATTATAGCCTTCGTTTCCCCATGTGAGCACATAGTCATATTCTCCGTCGTAAAATGCCACGGGATAGTCAGTCATCGAAAAGTCCTCAAAGCCTGTGACGGAGCTGTCAATGGCTGCTGCACGATTGTATATGTCGATGTTTTTCTGCGTAAGACCATAGGTGCCAGTTGCGATAACTGCCGCAGCAAGGGCAATTCCTGTAAGAATAATCATCAGCTTTTTCATGGTCAGGCTTCCTTTCTTTTAAACAGAATTATCATTACCGAGAATATATAGACCGCTAACAGTCCCGTCAGAATCACATGGATATCAACGTCTTTTCCGCTGAGAAGATTTCCTGCCTGTGACTGAATCCCATGAAGGTCGGGGACAAGCTTCAGAACATATTTTATGAGCTGTCCGCCAATGCCTCCGATGATATCCTTGAGACTGTAAAGCAGACCGTGGAAGATACCTGCCAGAGCTGCCACAGTAGATATTGCTCCCACTGCAATTTTCGGCAGAATAATGCTCAGCGCACTTGTCAGCAGACATACCGCCGACACGTTTACTCCGATGATAAGATAGGCGGGGATAAGCCTCCAAAGCTCTTCCGCTCTGCCATTTTTTATTATAAAGATGATGACTGCTGCAAACAGTATGGCTTCGGAAGCAAGTCCTGAGAAAATGTTTGCAAGAGCAAGCTCGCCGTGATAGCGTGACTGAGGGACCTTTCTTATCCATATCAGATGACTTGTTTTCCGTTTATACTCATTGGGGATAGTGCTGAGGCTCATTATGACGGAAAGTAGACAAACAACAGCGTTCATTACGGTAAGCAGTATCAGCGCCAGCACCTTGTAATCGGTGACCGCCACGCCGTCTACTGACAGCGTTCCTGAGCCTGTTCCAAAAATGAGCAGTATCAATATCCCGACAGCGGAAACAATGTAAATCTCCTTCCTACGAAGCTTTTCCTTAAATGTGGTAACTGCGATAGTCATTCCTTAATACCTCTCACAAGCTCAATGAATATTTCTTCAAGGCTTTTTTCGTTATTATCCGATTTGTGCCATTCTCCCAGCTGCACGCCGTTTTTGATGATTATCCCCCGGTCACAGATACGTTCGATGTCATTCAGAATATGCGAATTAATGATTATTGTTTTCCCTGTGCTTTTCAGCTTCCCGATAAGCTGAATTATCTCTAAGCGACCGAGGGCGTCAAGTCCTGCGGTGGGCTCGTCGAGGATAAGCAGTTCCGGGTCTCCCAGAAGAGACTGTGCCAGTGCCAGCCGCTGGAGCATTCCCTTTGAGTAATTTCTGACCCGTGTTTTGTTGTTTTCCAGTCCCACGGTATCAAGGAGCCTTAATATCTCCGAGCTGCGGTTGCTTTTGGGAATTTTCTGAATTTGTGCATAATAGTCCAGCACCTCATAGCCCGTAAGGAAAGGCGGAAAATAGGGAGTTTCGGGAGAATATCCGATATGGATATTTTCATCGGTAATTATCTTGCCACCGTCCTTTTTTATAAGTCCCAGTATCATTTTTATGGTAGTGGTCTTGCCTGCGCCATTGCTTCCGAGAAAGGCAAAGACCTCGCCCTTGTTCACGGAAAAGCTCAGATCGTTCACCACTATTTTTTCATTATAGCTCTTTTTAAGTCCGATACATTCAAGCATTTTTATTCCTACTTTGCTGATAATATTATATAATAGCTATATAAAATACAGCTAAGGAGAAGCTTAAGATAACCTTAAGAAATCGCCAAAAAAGCTCCGCAGACAAAAGTCCGCGGAGCACATGAACAAATTATTGACACAGTCTGCATGGAACAGCTCAGGTATGTTCATTAATATTCAATAACACATTTGGCATTATAGATATCATTTAAACTGTATTCCTGTTTCCTGAGAAAGTTGTAGACAGCTATAGCAATACTATCCTGCTCCCAGTACAGGAATTTCTCAGGATTTTTCTCATCGGCATCATATATCAATGTAATAGAAAAATCAGGCATATATTCGCCGCTGTCCTCATCATAGTTGCAGAAGGTACCTTCTCTTGCGCTTATCCCCAGTGACGGAATGTTTATGTATATTCCTGAAACAAGTATCATACCTTCCTCGGTTTCATCATTTGAGACCTCAGTTTCATCAACAAAAACGTCATTGTTATAGAGCTGTTCAAGGGTATCCTCAAGCTCTTCTACTGTACAGTTGATAGTTGTCATAGTATATTCCACCTTTTTAGTTATATGTTTTCTAAAGTGTATTGCATATTTTATTGATGCTATCTATAAAGCCGGCAGCATTTTTGTCAAATTCAGTTCTCCATGAACTGTAATCCGGATACATTTTTTCTGGGTCGGGTATTTCCATTGGCATGATGTAGAATGACCCACCTGATTCCTGTGAAATACGGCGTTTCTTATTTTTTTCATCATCATTACTGCTGCTTATCCTGGGATAAATGATGCCGACCGCATTGGTATTCAGCACCACCATATCTCTTAAGCATTTGTTGATATCATCACCGCATACACTGCTCAGACTTCCTTTCCTATACTCTGAATGCATAGCCTTTTCCCAGTTCGGAATAAACTTTGCATCAAGGATAAGGAAGGGGTCAATTATCTTTTTATTTTTTATGCCATGATGAAATACAAAGTCAGGAATTGATTTGCATAACCAGTTATTTGAAGTATTACCCTCAAAAAATCCGAACGTTATCTGTTCATCACATTCACAGCCATCAATTGGTTCTATAGCTTTTTGGATAAGCTGATAAAGGAAAATCTCCCAAAGATCAGGCAGATAAAACAAAAATCCGCTTATTCTTCCTGAATCAGCATCAAAAATAGATACACCCTCATCTCTTAGTATCTTCAGGCATACCTGACGCACAGCCTCATATTCGGTATAATAGGGGTGAGCAATTGGTCTGGAATTATCCGCGATAAGCTTATGTACTGAAACAGTTTCGTTTTCCGTATACAGCTGCAGCTGTTTCAGAAAGCTATATATCTCCGGATTTCCATTGAGCTTCCTGTCAGCGATATCCGGATATTTTGTCATCAAGCATTTGTAGGCTGCAAGAATGAGTCTGTTAAAGTTATTATCCACGGTATTTTCGCGGTAGGAGTAAGCGATCCTGCCGTTATCCAGTCCCATGTTTTGCTTGATATGCCTTGCGATATCAATGCTTCCGGTAAGGCGGCTGTCATTCTTTTCATATCTGCGGTATTTTCTGTAAAAGCCCTTCGGAATTGCCTGTAAGAGTCTTTCTGCGAAAATATCCATAAGCAGGAAATCGAAAAAATTATCATTAGTATTATAAACCAATTTTTCGTGTGATGACAGCTTACCATGCATCAGGAGGGTTATCAGGAAAAAAGAATTATCCTTACTGTCCATTCGGCTTTTTATCTGAAGATTTATTTTGAAGGTAACATCCTTTAAATCTATTTCAAACTCTTTTGGAAGGATATTCTTATCCAGATCATCATAGACCACCTCACCGGACAATGCACCTACGATACCGTTAAGACATTCCTGTGGAAATTCTTTCTTTGACTGTCTCTGATTATCGGAGCCCTGAGAGTCCATGTCCTTTTCATCGTCAGTATTTTCGGAATCTATAGGCAAATCATTCTTATCTCCATTTTTTTTCTTGCTGGTAAAGTTGGCAAAAAGATCGATGTATCTGTTATTTCGGCTACTAATAGTTATATTATCTCTATCATCATTAGCTTTTTCTATCAGTGCCTTCATTATGCAGTAACGAAGCTCTAAGTTATCATTTAAATATTTATCCCAGTCCGTATTATCAGAATGGACCTGAATCGACCCCAGTGGAGAATAATCCCTTGCATTACAATCAAGACTTACCGTCATGATCATTCCTCCTCATGTTTATCGTTGACGTCATTATCTGTAACCGGAGTTTGGATCATAAAAGCTTTATTGCATTTATCAATAAATTTGTTGATTTTTTCGGAAGCTCTTCCACGAACATATTCACGCAGAATAGGTTCAATTCTTCTCGCCCAGATATCCTCTCTGGAATCTTTGTCATTTGTGTAATCATACTCCTTGAAGTATGCAGGGCCTATCTGGTATGCAGCATTCAGGCCAAATTGTGCTCCGCCGTCATCACCTTTTGCGATTATTTGATTATTGAGAGCCTTGATGCCTGATTCTACAAAGTTATGTATTTTATCTTTGTCAACCTTCTTATCCTTGTTGTCGTCTCTGTTTTCTATCATAGACACAAGAGTGCCCTCCATGATATCCATGGCATTTACCTCGACCCATCTGAAACGGCGTCTGAGAGCAAAATCAAAGCTTTCAACGCTTCGGTCAATGTCGTTCATTGTTCCGATGATATGAAGATTTTCAGGGATATAGAATCCATCCTTGAATACATCAGTATGAACCTTTTTATTAACATCAGGATCACCGAGGAATCCGCTTTTTTCAGAATCATTTTTGCCTATGTAATAGGTACGGAGATTCTGATATTGAGTGGGAACAGCATTATCAGCGCCTCTGTAGGATTCGTCGAGACAATACATAAGCTCACCGAACACCTTGCCAAGGTCAGCACGGTTTATCTCATCAATTATGAAATAGAATTGAGTATCGTTGTTTGAGTTTTCATTATTGTATTCGACAATATCTCTGCAAAACGCCTTGAAAACGCCATCTATTCTAAGAAATTTACTTTCATTTTCCACATCTACCGGACGAATACCCTCAACAAAATCGGTATAATCGTAGGAGGAGTGGAACTGGACAAGCTTTCTCTGGCATATCTGACGGTCATGGAATTTTAGTTTTCCGTCAGCGTTTTCACATTTGCTTTCAACATATTTTTTGATACTATAAGTCTTTCCTGTGCCAGGAGCGCCTGTAAAAATAATCTGCTTATAGTTGGCAAGCGCTTTTTTGTAATCGTTCTCCCATTTATATCCATTAGTACCATCGGCGTTCTGGTCTTGCTTAGACTTGTCGCTGTCAGATTTTGTTATTTCCATTTGTACTGTTTCCTCCGTTTTTTCCTCGTATAAATCCTTATATAAATTAATGACTGATTGAATAAATGCATCTTGCTTTTGATCATGGTCAAAGAAAAGCATGTCCTTACCATCATTACTTTTCAGCCAAAAGTGTGCATATTTTTTGACAGGAGCAGCATACACAATGCCATTATCTATACGAACACTTTTTTTCTTACCCACCAAAGGAGAGGTGACAAATGGTTCATGTGCTTTTTGCTCAAAAAGCTTATCGTATTTCTTACAGATATATTCTTGAACGGTCATATTTTTCGATGTAAAAAAGAAGTCATAGCATTCAGAATATTTATCTGAGATTGTTGTTTGGAATTTTGATTTATTAGTAAAATCTTTTTTGCTGAAGGATATCGAATTTTTTAATATGTTTGGGTCGCGCTTTTTTTCATCAAGAGATTCATTATCTTTTGCAGTAATTATGTGTATATTTTGCTTGTCATCTATGTAAACACATATATTATTTATGTCTCCAATTATGTCATCCATATATACTTCTTTTGTGTCACTTATCGTTTCCATGATGTAATCATAATTATCGTAGGTGTGTTCTGTTCTAAAATATTCTGACCAATTTGACCATTCATTTTCCTTCTTTGTTGTATCCTTGAAAAAGTCAGGGCTTTTAAGATCATCTAAGGTACAAGTAAAAGGTTTTCTATATAATTGCCAGTTTTTTGCGTTGTCTGGATATTTATCTTTTATATATTCTTCTACATTAGAGTATACTCTATCTTTTTGATCACGTCCATAATCTTCGATGGCATTCAATTCCACTTTCCAAGGGATTCCATTTGTTTTTCCGGAAAAGCTAACTACACATTCTTTTAGATTGAAGTCTTTTTCCTTTTCGTCAGCTATAGCTTTTGAAGAATCAGTGATATGAATTATGCTTTTACTGGATTCATCACTGGAATTGTCGTTTTTGGGAATATTGCAGACTATATCTTTGTGAAGTGTGTACTTCATATTATATCCTCCATTGTCATTTGAATAGTAGGTTGGTTATTATCTGAAATTAATTATACTCCAATCGTCACAAATTGTCAATTACTAATGAAATATTTTGCAAAAAGGCGGGCTTCTGCTATCACGTATCAGCGAAGCCCACCTTCTGATATAGTTATGTACTCTGTGCTGAATTTACCTTAGCATCAGCCTTATTTAACAGCTGTTTCCGGATAGTGTTCAGAAGCTCATAATTCTTCAACTCGAGGGCAATATCCAGCATGGAATTAAGATGTGAACGGCTGAATATTCCCTTTTTTACGAGATTGGTCATTACTGCTGGATTATTCCGTACAAAGTCGTGTTCGTACTTATGTGAAGCATCATCTTTACAATCGTCCCAGCGGAAGCAGGTGACATTTTTGAAGAGCTTCATTATCCAGTTATCAACCGTTACATTTTCATAATAATCTGGATTATAAAAGGCTTTGTGGGGTGTGAAATCAGCAGTGATCTTTCTGTTTGCAGCATCTATGAAGATGTTAAAGAGCTCAGTTATTTTGAGTTGGTCCGGTGTAGTCAGAAATGGGCGGGAAGTGATAATTTCCAAATCATGTATGTAGATATACAGCTCATCATCGAGTATCGGGAGCAGCTGGTCCCTGACAAATTGTAAGAAGGCATCCCTATCTGAATTAAGCAGATCATATACCGAACTTAAAAGGGTAGGAACGAAGGAAATGTTGCTGATATGAACTCCTTTTTTTCGAATGGCTTCGAGCTTTGTTTTCCAGTAGTCGGGGGATATCTGGAGAAGAGGGAATGTCACTTTGTTGAGGATCACATTGAATACTCCGCAGGAATTGAAGAGCTTTTCGATGGTGCTGTGAAGCTCCTCCTTTGGGCATAGCTGGGTAAGCACTGTTTCGAGGAAATAGTAAATATATTCAAAGACAGTCAGCTCGCTGCCTGTGCTGTCAATATAATCAGACTCATTGTAGAATCCATTGTTTTGCAGAATATTTGAGATATCATCAATAGAAGCATCCCGGAACATATTAGTAAGAATATCTGCTCTGTTGATGTGATAGATCTGTTTGAGCGTTTCGATATCTATTATGGCAGTGACATTTGAAGTGATATCGCTGATGCATGAGAAGCCAGTGCTGATGCAGTCAAGAACAGGAGTGCAGTTGATATACAAGGCCGCTTTCAAAAGGTTATCAAGTATATTATTCAGTTCTTTATTATATTTGATGACATTCTTGGTAAGCAGTGCAGCAGTATCAGCATCATTGTACATGCACGATATTATAGCTGTCTGTATCATGCCTTCAATATAGTTAGTTTTGTGCAAATCTGGGATCTGGTCAGGGAAGTTTTTTATCAGATGAATCAGATAATCATTTCTAATCTTGGAAAAGCTGTCATTCAGCACGGTCAAGTGATCTCTGTAGTTCGGAATATAGTAATCATTTGAGCAGTAAAAGAAATTATCCGGCAGCTTTGAAATATCGGCAGTGTTGTTTCTTATCTGTTCAGACATGATGGTCATTGCTTCATATGTAGAATCTGTATAAGACATTAAATCTGCTCCTTTCATTAATTAACGGGGTTTGAGTCAGAAGCCGATATGCGCCATTTCAGGTGTACCCAGCTCTGAAGAGAGTATCTCATCTGCTGCAGCACTGATATCCTTAAGGTCTATCGTGGACAGTATTTTTCGGCTTGGCTTCTTTTTTAGATCTAAATCAGCCACGTGCTGCTGTACGGCATTGACAAAGAGATTGCGAGCTTCTCTGCCGTTTCCGAACTGATCTTTGCGGAGCCTGCGAAGCTTTTCAAAAAACTGTTCCAGCACTTCATTGCATGGCTCTGATAGCTTATAGCCATTTTCTACGGCGATGTTTCTGAATATCTCGCAGAGAGCTGCATTATCGTATCCGGAAAATTTGATTATGCTGCTTATCCTTGACCTCATTCCAGGATTTGCAGACAGGAATTTGTTCATCTTGTCCTCATAGCCGGCAAAGATACAGAAAACGCTGCCTCTGTAATTCTCCATGTTTTGGATAATGCAGGTCATGGCTTCCTTGTCAAAGGGTGTCGAATCGTTTTCGGAAATGGTGTATATTTCATCGAAGAAAAGAACGCCTCCTCCTTCCTCTGCCATGTCATTAAAGAGACTATCTACCTTTTCCGCAGTTTGTCCGACAAACTGGCCAACATAGTCGGATTTATAGCATTCTCTGAAATGAGTCTCATCCTT
>CAMEYZ010000089.1 GCA_945947715.1 uncultured Clostridia bacterium
CACCACCTGCTGTCAGGTCAAGCACTCCGCCGCTTATATCCAGCGCCGCCGCGGAGGAAATGCAGTTATCCTCCGAAGAAATGGTTATATTTCCGCCGCCGATAATTATGCTACCCTTGTCAGCGTCCTCAGTATTAGTGGACTTTATTCCGTCATTGCCTGCTGTAACGGATATGCTTCCTCCGTCGATCTCCACCAGGTCCTTTCCGCAGATACCGCTCGATACAGCAGTTACGTTCAGCTCACCGCCTATCACAGCCAGATCGTCCTTTGAAACGATGCCGTGCTTATAATTTCCGTTTACGTTCAGCCTGCCCTCGCCGCTAATGATAAGGTCAGCCTTGGAGAAAATACAACCGTCTGCATTATCTGCATCGGAATATGCTGTGCCGTCCGAAAGGGTGCTTTCCGTGCCCTCCTTCAGGATAATGTACACGTTTTTCGCCGCTGTGACAAGCAGTGCAGGACCGTCCGGGCATGTGATATCTGCACCGTCAAGGATAAGCTTGACATTTTCCTCCTCGCTGCAGTTCACGACGATGCTTCCGTCGGAGGACTTTCCGGTGATCACATACTCACCTCCTGCAGATATGGTGACTGTACCGTCAGCATAAGCCGCTCCCTGTCCGTCAATGACAGCGCCCGTATCGTCAAAGCAGATGTTCACGGTGTTCTGTTCATCATAATCTACTGTCTTTTCGCTGTATTTGGCAAGCTGAACGGCTGCTGACTCAAGGGGTTTTTCAGTTCCTGTTTCCGCAGAGGCTTCCGATACGCCTGAAACGCTTCCCGAAGTATCCGCTGCAGCATTTCCGCAGCCTGTGAGCGCTGCCGCAGATAATACCATTGCAGCGCTTATAACAGCAAATCTGTTTATCGAGTTCATAATATCATCCTTTCCTGCAGTATCCGCAGACCTCAGAAAAGCGTCTGTTCATCGGTAACGCTTATCTGAGAGCACATTATCTCAAGATTTCCGTTTCTGCATCTCAGCTCGTCAATGAGCTTTTTCTCATTGGACGGGTCGGTTATCTCTATATGGTATTTCAGTTTGAAAAGGCTTCCCATGTTGGTAGTCTTGACCTGAACCAGCTCCCATTTCTTTGTATATTTTTCGAATATATCCTTGAATACACCGTCATATTCAAGATTTTCGGGGATAGTGATATGAAGCTCCTTTTCCTTCGGTTTATTCTTTCCGATAGGAAGTATCGTATAGAGCAGCTTAAGAAGGCAGACAACTGCCGCAAGCCCCGCAGCTATCCAGATGTGACCTGTTCCGCAGGCAAGACCTACTGCCATTGCAAGGAAAACTCCGCAGATATCAATTGCGCTGCCCTGTGCCGAACGGAACCTTACAAGTCCGAAGGCACCCATGACTGCAATACCCGTTCCCACGTTGCCATTGACCAGCATGATTATCACCTGAACGATAAGGGGCAGCAGAGCCACTGTTATCATGTAGCTTCCAGACCTGCGGGACTTGTATCCGAATGCGGCAGCGATCATCGCTCCCAGCACAATTGAAGCCACTGCGCAGAGGATTATCTCACCTGAAGAAAAATTTGTTGTAAGCGTCTGATTAAGCATAGCAGTTCGTCCTTTCGGGGTTATTGTATTTTATATATTCTCTTTCGTAAGCTGAACCGTACTTTGAAAAGCTTCCGGGAAAAATATCCAGCTCCGTCAGAATATGTGCAAACCATACAGGCATTGCGTCGGGAATTTTCAGCTCCATGATATGCTCGCCTTCATTTAGGAGCTTTTTTCCATACACTCCGCTGCGCAGGTCGATGTCCTCGGTGCGGTATGTGATGTTCTGGTCAAAGGTCAGCCTGAAATCGGGCTCATCTGCACAGTAGTAAGCCTTTCTGTCATAGCTGAGAAACATTGCCGGCTCAATATCGCCGTAAAAATCGAGGAAATATTTAATTTCACGCTCTATCTGGGAGTTTTCGTCGGGAGTGACCATACCGTCAATAAAATCCATTGCACGTGGGACGGTCATATCTGTCCTGCGCTTGTAGACCACTCCCTTATACTTCTTTTTCAGTTCAAGAAACACCTTTGAAGAATCATCGGGAACGCCGTAGCTCCTTAAACGAAGCTTTTCCTTATATATGGGCTTTTCAAGGGAGCTTCTCACAAGGAGTCTGTCGGGAGTGTCATAATATATGTTGCATATAGTGCTCTGAAAATATCTGTCCTTTAAGAAATACTTTTCGAGGGATGCGCATATTCCACGGTATTTTTCCTCGTCGAGGATATACTTTCTTTCAACGCGCTTGAAAACATTCTGATAAGCATTCATAAGAGCCATAGCCTTTCATTAGTATTTTTACAAAATCATTACGCGGATTTGATTTTCTGTTTATAATTATAATAGCTTCAACTTAAATTTATCTTAAAACAAAGGGGTCTATTTTGAAAATGGTGTGAAATTCAAATGAAATAGTATTGCAAATCCGGCGAAAGTATGATATAATGAAAAAAGTCGGTATTGACCGCTCTGTCGGGATATACACATTGGCTTGACAAGCTGCCAGCCGCATATCTGCGCGCTTTTGTCGGGATTATTACTTTGCATTGTGAATTTACATACAAAAGGATGATTTTATGGAACAGACCCTTATAGATAAGAAAACCTTATCAGAGATAAAAACAGGCGGCTCACGCTGGGTTGTCATTATTTATAACGACGATATCACTCCTGTCGATTTTGTGTATTATGTGCTGAACTCGGTTTTCGGCAAGGACGAGAACGAGGCAGGTGAAATAATCAAATGCGCCGAATCCGACGGTTCTGCTGCCGTAAAATATTACAGCGACCCGTCAATGGCACAGGTTGCTGTCGCTCTGACCGAAGACCTGAAAAAGAAATACAAGCAACAGGAATTTAAGCTCAGAGTTTTTGAGATCACAGAATAAGAGGAAATGTTATGAGCAAAATAATTGAAGATACAAAGAAAATTATGAAGAGTCGGGGCGAAAAGGTACTTAGTCTTTTCAATATTTTTGAGACCTGTCTCTGCGACTCCTCCTTTAAGACCAAAATACAGAAAAATTTCGGAAAAGACGCCTATAAAAGACTTTCTGAGGTGTTCAGAAAATATTCCGAGGAGGCTCAGCAGGAGCTTCCGCCAGTATTCCTTAACAATAACAATGCGGATTTTTTCGTAAGTCCTCTGACAAAGGGAGTCCTCGAAAAGATAAAAGCTGATTTTCCCGACCCTGACGCTGAGCTTACCGCTGCAGCAATCTGCGTTTCAAAGCTGGTGAGTCGTCCTATCTCAGAGGCTCTCGGAGATTCTGCTGACGATTTCCTCGCCTTCATGGCAAGCATTATCGTTCAGTATTCCGAAAATAAGGAGAAATTCTCCTCGTCATACTGCCGCTCCATGATGGAGGAAGCCGCAACCAGCGATATCCCATTTATAGGCCGTGATGATATCATCGAACGCACTATCCAGATACTTAACCGCAAGCTCAAGCACAACGTTATCCACATCGGAGAGCCCGGCGTGGGCAAGACCTCCTGCACAACAGGTCTTGCAAGAAAAATACTCTCAGGAGATGTTCCAGAGCGCCTGAAGTCTGCGGAGATTTACACCCTCGATGTGGCGGGAATGATGGCCGGCACAAAATACCGCGGCGAAATGGAGGAAAAGCTCAAAAACACTCTCGATATCCTTGAACGTCAGGAAAACGTCATCATCTATATCGACGAGATACACAACATCGTGGGCGCAGGCTCCACAAACGAATCCTCGCTGGACGTGGCAAGCATTTTAAAGCCCTATCTTGCAAGAGATTCTATCCGAATAATCGGTTCCTCCACCCTTGACGATTATCGTAAATACATCGAAAAGGACAAGGCGCTCAGCCGCCGCTTCCAGACTATAACCGTAAACGAGCCCACTGAGGAGGAAGCTCTGAAAATGCTTATGGGAATAAAAAATCCTTTGAGAATTATCATAAGCTCAATATTTCAAAGGACGCTGTCACCGCTGCTGTGACCCTTTCTGCAAAGCATATCCGCGACAGATTTCTCCCCGACAAGGCCATAGACCTCCTTGATGAGGCAGCTTCAAAGGCTTCTCTTGCAGGAAAGGAATACATATCCGCTGAGGATATATTTGATTCAGTCAGCAGCATCTGCCGTATCCCGTCGGAAAATCTTCACGAGACCGACGTTGACAGGCTGGCAAGGCTATATCCCGCACTTTGCGAAAATGTGTTCGGACAGAAAAGCGCTGCTAAGATACTCAACCGCTGCATATTGACCTCCCGCTCGGGACTCTCGGAAGAGGGCAAGCCTGTAGCAAGCCTCCTTTTCGTAGGACCTACCGGCGTGGGCAAAACTGAAATGGCACGCACTCTTGCGAAAACACTGGATATCCCACTGATAAAATACGATATGTCCGAGTATTCGGACAAGACCTCTGTAAACAAGCTGATAGGCTCTTCGGCAGGCTATGTGGGCTACGATGAGGGCGGCAGACTTGTAAAGGATATCCGTGAAAATCCCTACTCTGTGCTTCTGCTGGACGAGATAGAAAAAGCTGACCCCGATGTGTTCAATACACTGCTCCAGATAATGGACGACGCTGTTCTCACCGACAGCAAGGGCGCAAAGGCGGATTTCCGCAACGTGATAATCATTATGACCTCCAACTGCGGCGCAGCAGACGTGAAAAATTCCATAGGCTTTACCGAACAGGATAATAATCTGAACACAAGCGGCATCGACGAGGCTGTGAAGCGCACCTTCTCGCCCGAATTCAGGAACCGTCTGACTGCAGTTATCAAATTCAATTCAATGGATACCGAAATGGCACAGCTTATCGCCGAAAAGCAGCTGAAAAAGCTCACCGAAATGCTGAAAGCCAAAAGAGTCAAGCTCTCCTGCAGCACGGACGTTATCCCCGAGATACTGTCAAAGTGCAGCGGCTTTGAATTTGGTGGACGTGAGATAATCCGTGTTTGCGAGGATATCAAATCGCTGTTCGTGGAGGAGCTGCTCTTCGGAGGTCTTAAGGACGGAGGCTCGGCAAAGCTTGTGGTCAAAAATGGCGAATTTTCTGTCACTGTGCGAAAGAAGCCCGTAAGAAAGCCAAAGGAAGAAGCTCCTATGACTACTGCTGAATAAGCATGAAAGGAAATCATATGAATATCAAACATATAATTTATGGTGCTCTGCTGGCGGCAGCAGTTCTTGTCAGCTATGTGTTCGCTCTTCCGACCTCTGTTATCATAAGCATTATCATGCTCGTTGCAGGATTTTTCCTGCTGATAAAGGGCGCTGACTATTTTGTGGACGGAAGCTCTTCCCTTGCCAAAAAGCTGAAAATACCCTCCCTCATTGTGGGGCTTACAATAGTTGCTCTGGGAACAAGTGCTCCCGAACTGGCAGTAAGCATTTCCGCGGCAGCGTCCGGCTCAAATTCCCTTGCAGTCAGCAACGTGGTGGGCTCAAATATGTTCAATATTATGATCGTACTTGGACTCTGCTCCGCGATAAAGCCTATAACCACCAACGACAGCGTGGCAAAGCGTGATTATCCCATATCAGCTGCAGCGCTTATCTTATTCGTTCTTTTTGCGCTGAATGGCGTCCTTGGCAGAATAGAAGCTGCTGTGCTTATCGCAGCACTTATCGTTTATATCATCTTTTCGGTAAAGCTCGCACAGAAGGAAAAAACTGACTGTAAAGAGGAAAATTGCACCGATTTCTCCCCGCTGCGCTGTACTCTGTACATTTTTGGTGGAATCGCTGGGATAGTCCTCGGAGGAAATCTTGTAGTAGACCATGCGAAGTACATCGCCACACAGGCTGGCATGAGCGAAACTCTGGCAGGACTTACTATCTGCGCCGTTGGAACAAGTCTTCCTGAGCTGGTGACCTCAGTCACGGCCGCAAGAAAGGGCGAGAATGATATGGCAGTCGGAAACGTGGTAGGCTCCAATATCTTCAATGTTCTGGCGATACTCGGCGTTTCGGGCGTAATTACTCCAATTATGATAGAATCGTCGGCAATAACCGACTGCATCATACTCGCTGTAGTGACCATTGTTTCCTACATCTGGTATATGACGGGAAAGAAAATGTCCCGTGCAGAGGGCATAACGCTGGTTTCCCTTTATGTCGTTTATATGGCGTATATCATCATGAGAAATTACATGTGACCACACATGAAAAAGCTCCGTCTCCCAAGTATCGGAAGACGGAGCTTTTATTTTATACTAATCCTCGATTAAAAAGTGTACAAAAAATCAAGCAAAATCTTAGCCTTATGGATTTTGCACAGATTTTTTGTCTACTCCTTTATCGGGGATTAGTATTACTGCTGACTTTCGTCAATTTCCTCAGCGCTGCGGTCAACAATGGTCTCAGGACGCTTTTCAAGCTCTCTGAAAATATTGATGCCAACTCCGCTGACGGTGTACATTATCACTGCGGGACCAACAAGAAATCCCACGAAAAGCGTGGTTGTGTTCCAGATGATAAGGCACACCTCAATGAGTATTATTATCACAAGCAGAACAGAACGTCCGAAAAATCTCATGCTTATCTCAAAGGAATTTTTCAGGCTTCCCAGTATGGAGTTCTGATATCTTGCCAGCAGCGGATAAACGTACAGATGCGCAAATCCGAGAATATATGCGGCAACAACTCCCACAATGATGAATAATATCCTGTGGTCCTCGGCGGCGCCCACCAGCTGGAAATCCAGATATACCGCCCATGCGCTGATTATTGTAATAAAGGACATCGGGAGCCCCTGCTTCCAGTTGCGCCTGAACTCGCGGATAAAATCATGTACGACCTTACCTTCCCTATCCTCAGACATTTTTAGAGTCACCGAGCAGGCTGCTATAGTCGAGATGCCGATTGTTACTATCGGAATACTAAATAACATCCATATCAGATTAAGCTTTACCAGGTCCCAGAATCTGACCATAAATCTGTAAAGCTTGCTGTCAGTGCTGAAAATGCTCATTTAGTTATCTTCCTTTCAAATCAAATAGGGCGCAAAGTTGCCGCATTATACGGTAAACCCGCGCCCCCTGCTTTATGTATCGTCCGAAGTTATTTCTTCTATCTCGTCGTTGGAATCAATATGTGAAAATTCAGATTCCAGGTCCCTTTCGGGAGTTTCCCCTGCACAAGCATAAGCAAAGTCGGATTTTCCGTGCTTCTTAATCTTATACATAGCAGCGTCCGCAGCTGCGATAAGCTCGGAGCTTGTATACCCGTTTTCCCCATAGAAGGAAATTCCGATGCTGCACTTGATACTGAGATGCTGCGTGCCGTCAACAGATTCTATTCCCTTGCCAAGGGTCTCGATAAGCTCGGAAGCAGCCTTTCCCGCATCTCCGATAAGCTTAAGACCGGTAAGACAGACAATAAATTCATCGCCGCCAAAACGTCCGCCAAAGCCTCTTTCAAAGCATATCTCCTTTATAGTGTCTGCGGTGAACTTAAGCACTTCATCGCCGCATTTGTGACCATAATCATCATTAAAATGCTTGAAATCGTCCAGGTCCACAAACATGACTGCCGCAAGAGAGCTTTTCCCCTTGATTTGCTCCGTTTCGGCGCTTAAACGCTTCAGGAAGGTCTCACGGTTATAAAGCTGTGTGAGCGCATCTTGGCTTGCCTGGCGGATAAGACTTAGCTCGCTTTCCTTTTCACGGTCGATATCCACGATAACGCCCACAATAACTGTGGGAATATCACGGGAATCTCTGAGCTTGCTGGCACGAATCTTAAGCCAGCAGAAATCGCCGTATTTATTTTTAAAGCGGTACTCGCCTATCCATTTATCCTCGGAATTAAGCAGCCTGTTCAGGTCAGAGGTAAATCTTGCCTTGTCATCCTTGTATATGTATCCCTTGTAGAAAAAGCTTTCAGCAAGAGAATTGTCCTTAGGACGGAAGCTGAACTTCTTGTCAAAATTGTTGGACATAACGACAGTACCCTTCTGAGGATTGATCTCAAAAACAATATTGTCCGTCATTTCGGCAATGGTACGGTATCTGAGCTCACTTCCAGAAAGCTCGTCAATAAGCGAATTTACCAGATAACCCGCTGTGCAAAATTCATCCCCGGAATTGCACTCATATACTGCGGAATTATCGCCCTTGCGCCTTTTCTCAAGATATTCGATAAGCTTTTTCTGCGGTGAAAGGATAAACTGAATTGCAAAAAAAAGCAGAAGGATAT
>CAMEYZ010000090.1 GCA_945947715.1 uncultured Clostridia bacterium
AAAACAACCGGTACTGGCGCTCAGTTTATGGGAACTGCACGTCCGCAGATTGATGAGTCTGATGTATACGCTGAGATAGGCGGCATCGGCATCAGCGGAGACCGCCTTATCTATGGTGTGCGTCTGGACGAGTCGGGGAGCATCTACTCCCGCTCGCTGGACCCTGCTGACAAGACTGAAAATCTTATTATCTCCGGCAAGGATATTTTCCCTGGACGGATAGACTGCTTCGGCGGAAAGGCAGCGGTCTCCTGTGGCGAGAACAGCACTGAAAAGCACATCGCCGTGTATGAGATAAGCGGCTCTGGCTGCCACGAGTACACCGACGGAGACAGCATCGAGGAAGCTCCCTCCTTTGACGGGGAGGACAGGATTTATTTTTCCACTGCAGGCTATGCACGTAATCAGTCGGGAGCTATCGCTGCTGTTCAGAATAAAAGCGTGGTATGTCTCGATACAGGTAGGCTGACAATGGACGAGGTGCTTTCCGATGAGAGGTACGATTTCCTCTGTCCTGTGTCCGACGGAAAGGGCGGACTTTATTGTATCCGTCAGAAGGCGGGCGGCGAAAAGCACAGCGAGGGTGGCAATATCTTTATGGATATCATTCTTATCCCGTACAGGATATTCCGCGCATTGTTTGGCATGCTCAACTTCTTTTCCAAGGCATTCGGCGGAGAGGCTCTCAAAAGCGGCGGTGTTTCTAAGGCTAAGCAGAAAAGCGAAAAGGAAATGTTCATCGAGGGAAACCTTATCAATGCTGAGAAAAATATGAAGGACGCCGAGAAAAATGGCGAGGAGCACCCCGGATTTATGGCTGCGGACAGAGTGCTGATACATATGATGCCTGACGGAAGCTGTGATGTTGTCCGCAAGGGTGTGCTGGATTATGCGCTGCTATCCGACGGAAATTTAGCCGTTTCCAACGGAAGATACATTATCATCTCCGATGAAAGGGGCGGGGAGATATCTGCCTTTAAAGCGGACAGCGCATTGTACTTAAAGGAAGTAATTTAATTTATATAAAAGGTGAAAAAATGAGCAGAAAAAAAGAATACAACGACGAAAGTATCAAAATACTTAAGGGCGAGGACAGAGTTAGAAAACGTCCTGCGGTCATCTTCGGCTCGGACGGACTGGAGGGCTGCAAGCACTCCGTTTTTGAGATAATCTCAAACTCTATCGACGAGGCCAGAAGCGGCTATGGCAACAGGATAATCCTCACCCGTTACAGGGACAATTCTATCGAGGTGGAGGACTTCGGCCGAGGCTGCCCCGTTGACTGGAACGAAAAGGAACAGCGCTTCAACTGGGAGCTGGTCTACTGCGAGCTGTATGCGGGCGGAAAGTTCGACAACAACGGTAGCGGTGACTATGAATACTCCCTCGGTCTGAACGGTCTGGGAGCCTGCGCTACACAGTATTCCTCGGAGTATATGGACGTGGAGGTCCACCGTGATGGAAATAAATACTCTCTTCATTTTGAAAAGGGCGTGAACATCGGCGGGCTGAAAAAGGAAGCTCTTAAGTCCGACAAGAAGCGCACAGGCACAAGGACTCGCTGGAAGCCTGACCTTGAAGTGTTCACTGATATCAACATCGAGCGCGAATATTTTGAGGAGATAATGAAAAAGCAGGCTATCGTCAATTCGGGCGTGCAGTTTGTTTTCCGCTTTGAAAACGAGAGTGGCGGCTTTGATGAGGAGATATTCTGCTACGAGAACGGCATTGCTGATTATCTCAACGAGGTCCTGGGCGAAAACTCTATGACTACTCCCCAGCTTTGGCAGTGCGAGAGAAAGGGCCGCGACCGCGCAGATAAGCCTGAATACAAGGTCAAGCTTTCGGTGGCAGTGGCTTTCTCCAACAAGGTCAAGCTGTCGGAATACTATCACAATTCCAGCTTTCTCGAGCACAAGGGCGCTCCTGAGGACGCTGTGAAAAAAGCCTTCGTTTCGCAGATAGACGCTTATTTGAAGGCGGAAAACAAGTACAACAAGGGCGAAACCAAGATACGCTTCGAGGACGTGGAGGAAAGCTTAGTGCTGGTGTCCTCGTCCTTCTCCACTATCGCTTCCTACGAAAATCAGACCAAAAAGGCTATCACAAATACCTTTATCCGCGATGCAATGACCGACTTTTTAAAGCATCAGCTTGAGGTCTATTTCATCGAAAATCCCGACGAGGCGGCGAAAATTGGCAATCAGGTGCTGGTCAACAAGCGCAGCCGCGAATCTGCGGAGAAAACACGTATCAACGTCAGCAAGAATCTTACCGCAAAGGTGGACCTCTTAAATTCGGTGCAGAAGTTCGTTAACTGCCGCACCAAGGACGTTTCCCGTCGTGAGATATATATCGTGGAGGGTGACTCTGCGCTGGGCTCCGTCAAGACTGCGAGAAACTCCGAGTTTCAGGCGGTCATTCCCGTTAGAGGAAAGATACTCAACTGCTTAAAGGCCGACTACAACAAGATTTTCAAAAATGAGATAATCACTGACCTTATCAAGGTTTTAGGCTGTGGCGTGGAGGTCAAGACAAAGGCAAACAAGGACCTGTCCAACTTCGATATAAATAATCTGCGCTGGAATAAAATAGTAATCTGTACGGATTCCGATGTGGATGGTTTCCAGATACGCACACTTATCCTGACAATGCTGTACAGGCTTACGCCTACGCTTATTCAGGAGGGGTATGTGTATATTGCCGAGTCGCCGCTGTTTGAGATAACCACTAAGAAGATGACCTACTTTGCCTACGACGAGCGTGAAAAGACAGAGATACTCAAGAAGATAGGCAATGAAAAATACAGGATAGAACGCTCAAAGGGACTGGGCGAGAATGAGCCCGAAATGATGTCACTGACTACCATGAACCCCGAAACACGTCGTCTTATCAAGGTAAATCCTACCGACGCCGAGGAGACCTTTGCTATGTTTGATATGCTCTTAGGCGACAATCTCCAGGCGAGAAAGGACTTCATCGCCGAGAACGGCAGCGAATATCTGGAGCTTGCGGATATTTCGTAAGCTGGAGAAAAGCTATGCTGATTGGATTATTCTGTCTGCTCTTTTTTGTTGGTGTTCCTATAGTTTTGACGATAGTAAATTTTACCCGTCTTTTTACGAAGGAGCCATACAAAAAAATATATGATGTTCTTATTCTTGTTCTGGGACCGCTGTTCACTGCGGTATATCTGGGGGCATTTGCTGCTGACAGAAAAGAATATTATGAGCCTGTCATACTTGGCGGAGATAATGCGGGACTGCATACTCCGATAGCAGGTGAGTTTGAGCTCTCATTTGTGATGTTTGCAGCTGTGGGGCTTATCGGTATGATAGTACTTTGTCTGAAAAATAAACGGCTGCCGCCTCTTGTGAGCGTAATACTGCTGTCAGCGGTGTATCTGGGAAATATACTGAACATTCTGTTTTGCGTTCAGATCACAATGCATATCAATGAAAATGTTAATATGGTAATGTATCTTTATCCGTTTAACTATCTGCTTATGACTGTGAGATTTTTCAGAGATGAAGTCAGAATGCAGACAAGGTTTCTCTCACAAAATGAGGATCAGTCGAAAAACAGATTCATCGGAGCAGTGTACAGCTTTCTGAAAAATAGCGTGAACTGGTATCTTGCCGCGTTTATCGCACTGCTGCCAATTATCGGAGTGCTGCTTATCATACTGATACTCTGCGGACAAGGCGCGGATGGAATAGTCAAGGCCTTCACCATGACCGCCGACTGGACCTTCTCCACGCAGATTCCGCCTCCTCCTGAATATTACGAGGGACATTATCTCTGCACCGTGGCGGCAGGAGGTCACAGAAAGGTCGTAAGGCCAATTCGATATGGCGTCAGAGCGGGAGAGAGGATAATCGTTAACCGACAGCTGCTCATCGCCAACGCCTTCGAGGACATGCTCCATGACAAAACGCCGGGCTTCCACAGATCGGTCAGACATTTTTACGACACCCACGGCTATCCGCTGTCAAGGCTGATAACAACGCCTCTGCGGGCGGATATCGTTTATATACTTATGAAACCCCTTGAATACCTGTTTCTTGCTGCGCTGTATCTGTTTGATACCGACCCCGAAGGCAGGATTGCCATGCAGTACACCGGCAGGAAATATTTATACAAACAATAACGGAAAGGAAGTAACATATGCCAAAAAAAGAACGGGGAAAAAAGGAAGAATCCCCGAAGAATAATAAGATCAACGCCTACATCGCAGGCAGCGGCATCGTCGCCGAACAGCGTATAACCGAAACTCTTGAAAAGAACTACATGCCCTATGCCATGAGCGTTATCGTGTCAAGAGCACTGCCTGAGATAGATGGCTTCAAGCCCTCTCACCGCAAGCTTCTGTATACCATGTATACCATGGGTCTGCTTAACGGCGGCAGGACAAAATCTGCTAACATCGTGGGTCAGACCATGAAGCTCAATCCTCACGGAGACGAAGCTATCTATGAAACAATGGTAAGACTTGCACGGGGTAATGAGGCGCTTTTGCACCCCTATGTGGACAGCAAGGGAAACTTCGGTAAGGCATGGTCGAGAGACATGGCTTACGCTGCTTCACGTTACACCGAGGCTAAGCTTGACCCTATCTGCGCTGAGCTTTTCCGCGACATCGACAAGGATACTGTTGATTTCCAGCCCAACTATGACAACACTACTACCGAGCCAACGCTATTTCCCACCACATTTCCGTCAGTTCTGGTGAACGCAAATGTGGGTATCGCCGTTTCCATGGCCAGCGCAGTGTGTCCCTTTAATCTGGCGGAGGTCTGCGAGACCACTATCGCTCTGATGAAGGACCACGACCATGACGCACTCACTACTCTTAAAGGTCCGGATTTCCCCGGCGGCGGACTTCTTGTATACGATGAAGAGGAACTGAAAAAGATATACTCCACGGGAAGAGGCTCCGTAAAAATACGCTCAAAGTATGAGTATGACAGCTCCGACAGGTGCATCGACGTCAAGGAGATACCTCCCACCACCACTATCGAGGCTATTCGCGAGCGTATTATCGAGCTTATCAAAAACGGCAAGATACGTGATATTTCCGATGTTCGTGACGAGTCCGACTTAAACGGCATGAAGCTGACTATCGACATCAAAAAGGGCGTGGACCCCGACAAGCTCATGCAGAAGCTGTTCAGGCTCACGCCGCTGCAGGACAGCTATTCCTGCAATTTCAATATTCTTATCGACGGTAGACCAAAGGTCATGGGCGTGTACGAGATACTCGGCGAGTGGATAAAATTCCGCAAGAAGTGTATCTCCCGCCGCGTGAACTTCGACCTGAAAAAGAAGAGGGAAAAGCTTCATCTGCTTAAGGGTCTGGAGAAGATAATCCTTGACATCGACAAGGCGATAAAGATAGTCCGCGAGACCGAAGAGGACTCCGAGGTTGTTCCTAATCTTATGATAGGATTTGGCATCGACGAGGTTCAGGCGGAATATGTGGCGGAGATAAAGCTTCGTCAGCTCAACAAGGAGTACATCTTAAACCGCATCGCCGATATCGAACAGCTTGAAAAGGATATCGCCGAAATGGAGGCTATCCTGGGCGATGAAAAGAAGATAGAAAATATCATCACGAATGAGCTTAAGGATGTTATAAAGAAGTACCGTCAGCCCAGAAAGACGCTGCTGTACTTCGCCACAGATACTGAAGAGGAAGAGCCTGAGGAGGACAGCCCCGATTATCCTGTAACGGTGTTCCTCTCCAAGAGCGGCTATTTCAAGTGCATTACTCCACAGTCCCTGCGCATGGCAAGCGAACAGAAATTCAAGGACGGAGATTCGCTGGACGTTTCGGTGGAGACTACAAAGAATGCAGACCTGCTGTTCTTTACCGATCAGTGCAGAGTGTACAAGTCCAAGGCATCAGATTTCGCTGATACAAAGGCTTCGGTGCTGGGTGATTATATCCCTGCGAAGCTGTCCTTTGACGAGGGTGAGAATGTGGTTGCTATGGTTGTCACCACCGATTACAGCGGATATATTTTAATGATGTTCGAAAACGGCAAGGCTGCAAGAGTTCCGATAAACTCCTACGAGACAAAAACCAACCGTAAGCGCCTTACTAATGCATATTCGGACAAGTCTCCGCTGGTGAAGCTGATACCCGAAAGCGATACCACCGATATCCTCGTAAAGACGGACAACGGCAGAGCACTGCTGTTCAACACGGGCATGATACTCCCCAAGACAACGAGAGATACTATCGGTGTGCAGGTCATAAGTCTTAAGCCTAAGGCTAAGGTGGAAAATTGCTACAAGATAGCTCCCGAAAAGCTGGAGGAATATTCAAAATTTGCTGTGAAGAGTGTTCCCGGTGCGGGAATGTTATTTAAGGATATAGCAGACCCTGACCAGCTCACACTATAAAAAATGTACCGCACAGAGCTCCTGTGCGGTACGTTTTTATGTGAAGAATATCAGCTGCATATGTATTCCAGAGCCTTGTCTGTGCTCCAGAAGAACTTGTCCGAGCCCACATCGTCGGAAAGTCCGCAGCGGTTTATCATCTCCATAACGGGCGGCTGGATAGCCGTGAAGTACACCATTACGTTGTTTTCGGAGAGGGCGTTCACAAGCTCCTGCATTGCCTGCACTCCGCTGGCGTCTGCGAATGGAACGCCTCTCATGGAGAAGATGATTATCTCCTTGTCGGACAGCTCGGCGAGAGCTTCCTCAAGACGGTTCGAGGTGCCGAAGTAGAGGGGACCTGTTACGTAAACTACAACAGCTTTTCTGTCCTTAAAGCCCTGCAGATGTTCGGGAAGACGGTCAGGGTTGATATCCGATGTATTTATCTGCATGTCGGACACCTTGATAACAAACATTACAACGGAGAAAAGTACGCCGATAAGTATCGCAATAGTAAGGTCGAATACGACAGTCGCAGCCATTGTCAGCAGGAACTGTGCCATCTGAGTCTTTATTTTTCGGGTGAAAATACCCTTGATAACGGTGCGGTCGTTCATTCTCCATGCGGTCATCATAAGCACGCCTGCCAGTGCCGAAAGCGGTATCCTTGAAATTACGGGTGCAAGCAGGAACATTGAAAGCAGCAGCACTATTGCATGGAAAACGCTTGTAAGACGGGTCTTTCCGCCTGATTTGATAGCTACTGCAGTTCTTGCAATAGCTGCCGTGGCGGGAACTCCGCCGAAGAAGGGAATTACGATGTTTCCGATTCCCTGAGCGATAAGCTCCTGATTTGCGTCCAGCTTTTCGCCCTTCATTCGTCCAGCGGAGGCTCCGCAGAGCAGGCTCTCGATAAGTCCAAGGGCTGCAATGGATATAGCTGGAACGACTAAGGCTTCGATATCCTTCAGTGTGACAGCCGATAGCTGAAGTCTGTCGGGAAGGAAGACTGTCTGAGGAATCTCTCCGACAGTGCTAACATTAAAGTCAAAGATGAACTCGCATGCGGTGGCAATGACGATAGCAGCCAGCGACGAAGGGAAATACTGATTGATCTTTTTGGGATAGACTGCCATGAAAACTATCACAGCGACGCCTATCAGAAAGGCTGTGATGTCGAAATGCTGTTCGGTGGTGAAGTAGCTTATCGTTTTGGAGATAGTGTTATCTCCGCTGCAGGTGAGGCCGGTCAGATTGTTTATCTGACCGAATGCAATGATTATGGATATTCCCGAGGTAAAGCCTGTGATAACGGGAAGCGGCAGATAGGATACTATCTTTCCGAGCTTTAAAAGTCCGCAGACAAGAAGTATTACGCCCGACATCACACAGGCAAGAAATACGCCCTGGAGCTGATATTTTGCCACCAGCGACAGCAGAATTGCAGTCATTGCTCCGGTAGGACCGGATATCTGATAGGAGCCTCCCGAAAGCAGTCCTGTGACGATGCCTGCGATAACAGCAGTGATAAGTCCCGCAGCTGCAGAGGCTCCCGAAGAAACTCCGAATGCAAGCGCCAGTGGAAGAGCTACCGCAGCAACGGTTATTCCTGCCATAATGTCTTTTGTAAGGTCCTTTGGAGTATAGCCAGAAAACTCGGTTTTCAGGCGTTCTCCGTAATTTTTGAAGATATTCAAGATGAATTACCCCTTTTTTCACAAAATTTGAGATTTTTCGTGTAACACAACATTAATAATTATACTCCCGTCTGCGTTTTTTTTCAAGTAGAATATATTTCACTGTTTTGTTGTCGAATTGTG
>CAMEYZ010000091.1 GCA_945947715.1 uncultured Clostridia bacterium
ATCCTTACCGTTAAGTCCGACGATACCGTGGGAAGAGTCAAGACCTACGAGGCTATCGTTAAGGGTCAGAATGTTCCTAAGGCCGGCGTTCCTGAGGCGTTCAGAGTCCTTATCAAGGAGCTCCAGTCACTGGGTCTCGATGTCCGCGTTCTTGACGAGGAACAGAACGAGATCGACCTGAAGCAGAACTTCGAGGACGAGGACGACGGAGTTCCTCAGGCAGTTTCAAGCGCCGACGACGAGGAGGATTTCGAGAGCAGTCTCGCTCCCGGCGACTACGAGGAAAGCGACCTTGATGACGGCTATTCCATGGACGACGACGAGGAAGAGGAAGAACCCGATCTGGATGACCTTGACTTCGGCGGGGACGACGATCTGGTATGATCATAGGCTCTGCCTCAGCTGCTGCTGAGGCGGGCTGTCAAATTCAAAAGGATAAATCCCGAACTTTTTTAAAGGAGTGCGCAGCTGTTGGAATTTAACGTTTTTGATTCAATTAAAATCGGTCTTGCTTCCCCCGAAATGATCAAGACATGGTCGCACGGTGAGGTTGAAAAGCCCGAAACTATAAACTATAGGACCACAAAGCCCGAAAAGGACGGCCTTTTCTGCGAAAGGATCTTTGGACCCACCAAGGACTGGGAGTGCCACTGCGGCAAGTATAAGAAGATCCGCTACAAGGGCAAGATCTGCGAACGCTGCGGCGTCGAGGTCACACGCGCAAAGGTAAGACGTGAGAGAATGGGTCATATTACCCTGGCAGCTCCCGTTTCACATATATGGTACTTTAAGGGTACTCCCTCCAGAATAGGTCAGGTGCTGGAGCTGTCCCAGAAGCGCCTTGAAGAGGTGCTCTACTTCACCAAGTATATCGTAACCGACGGCGGTAACACCGAGCTTGTGAAGAAGCAGCTTCTCTCCGAAAAGGAATACAATGACATGCGCGAGAAGTACGAGGACGACTTCGCCGCTTCTATGGGCGCTGAGGCTATCAAGGACCTTCTCCGTGAGTACGATCCCGAAAGATACGATCGCTTCTTTACTCAGAATATAACCGAAATTTCCGCAATTATTGGTCTTTCCGAAAAGGAAATTACTGACTTTTTAGCGGAGAGATTCTATGTTATCACCGACAACGGCGGCAGCGAATTCTACAACGTTGGTCAGGTCATTACAAGAACTGAATACAATGAGGACGTAAAGGACTATAACATCGCTCAGGAGGCGAAAAGGTCTGAGAACCTCATTCAGGTCATCACCGGCTCCAAGTACATCGAGAAGCTCTTCGATGAGAACATCGAGCGTGCAAATGCAGACGGTGCTTACGATGAGCTGGCAGACAAGTCCAAATGGAAAAATTCCCTTGAATGGGTGGCTGACGACCTTAAGGCTGAGCTTGCTGATCTTCCCGCAGGCCAGAAGAAGATCAAGCTTCTGAAAAGACTGGAGATCATCGAGGCCTTTAGACTCTCCGGAAATAAGCCCGAATGGATGATCATGGACGTTGTTCCTGTTATCCCTCCTGATCTTCGTCCTATGGTACAGCTGGACGGTGGCAGATATGCTGTTTCCGACCTCAACGACCTGTACAGAAGAGTTATCAACAGAAATAACCGCTTAAAGAAGATGATGGAGCTCCATGCCCCCGACATCATCATCAGAAACGAAAAGAGAATGCTCCAGGAGGCTGTTGACGCACTTATCGACAACGGCAGACACGGCAGACCTGTTACAGGCCCCAACAACCGTGCACTGAAGTCTCTTTCCGATATGCTTAAGGGTAAGCAGGGACGCTTCAGACAGAACCTTCTCGGTAAGCGTGTTGACTATTCCGGACGTTCTGTTATCGTTGTAGGTCCCGAGCTGAAAATGTATCAGTGTGGTCTTCCCAAGGAAATGGCTCTTGAGCTGTTCAAGCCCTTCGTTATGAAGCGCCTTGTGGACAAGAAGATCGTTAACAATATCAAATCCGCAAGAAAGAGCGTTGAAAGAGTTACCAAGGACGAGGTATGGGACGCTCTGGAAAATGTTATCCAGAACCACCCCGTTCTGTTAAACCGTGCACCTACCCTTCACAGACTGGGTATCCAGGCATTCGAGCCTATCCTCGTTGAGGGACGCGCAATCAAGCTTCACCCGCTGGTATGTACAGCCTTCAACGCTGACTTCGACGGTGACCAGATGGCCGTGCATCTTCCTCTTTCCGCTGAGGCTCAGGCTGAGGCGAGATTCCTCATGCTGGCTGCAAACAACCTGTTAAAGCCTTCCGACGGACGTCCTGTGGCTGTTCCTTCTCAGGATATGGTACTGGGCTCCTACTACCTGACCCTTATGAAGGACGACAAGGACGAGAACGGCAACTACATCGAAAAGGGCGCAGGCAAGGTGTTCCGCGATGTGAACGAGGCTCTTATGGCTTACAGCGAGGGCGTGGTTTCCCTTCATGCTCCCATTAAGGTGAGAATTTCCAAGGAGATCGGCGGAAGAAACGTTTCTAAGATAATCGACTGCACAGTGGGCAGACTTATCTTCAACGAGAACATTCCGCAGGACCTTGGCTACGTTGATAGAACCAATTCCGAAAATCAGTTCAACCTGGAGGTCAACTTCCTCGTTAAGAAGGGCGACCTTAAGGGTATCATCGAAAGATGTATCAGAATTCACGGTACCACTACCACATCAGAGGTGCTGGACCGCGTTAAGGCACTGGGCTTCAAGTATTCTACAAAGTCCGCTATCACCATTGCCGCTTTCGATGCGACTATCCCCGATACCAAGGCGGATATCCTCGCAGCTGCCGACAAGCAGGTCGATAAGATCAACATGATGTACAAGCGCGGCTTTATCTCCCGCGATGAAAAGTCCAAGATGTTCATCAAGATCTGGAACGACGCTACCGACGACGTTACAGCTGAGCTGAAAAAGAACATGGATAAGTACAATCCTATCTGGATGATGGCTGACTCTGGTGCCCGTGGTTCAATGGGTCAGATTCGTCAGATCTCCGGTATGCGTGGACTTATCGCAAATACGTCCGGTGCTACTATAGAGATGCCCATTCGTTCCAATTACCGTGAGGGTCTGAATATCCTCGAATACTTCATCTCTTCCCGTGGTGCCCGTAAGGGTCTGGCCGATACGGCTCTGCGTACCGCCGACTCCGGTTACCTTACAAGACGTCTGGTTGACGTTTCTCAGGATGTTATCATCCACGAGGAGGACTGCGGTACTACCGAGGGTCTGGAGATCTACACTATCAAGAACGGCAACGAGACTATCGAGGACCTGTCCGAGAGACTTCTGGGACGCTTCCTCTTAGACGATCTCACAGATCCCGAAACGGGAGCTGTTATCATGAGCAAGAACAAGCTCCTTAACGTCAACGATGCTAAGAAGATCGTCGATTCCGGCGTTAAGAAGATAAAGATTCGCTCTATCCTTGAGTGCAAGGCAAAGAGCGGTATATGCGCTAAGTGCTACGGTGCTAACCTGACAAACAACAATATCGTTACCATCGGCGAGGCTGTAGGTACTATCGCTGCACAGTCTATCGGTGAGCCCGGTACACAGCTTACAATGAGAACCTTCCATACGGGTGGTATCGCTTCCGCCGAGGCGGAGGATATCACACAGGGTCTTCCCCGTGTTGAGGAGCTCTTCGAGAGCAGAAAGCCTAAGAATGCTGCGATAATCGCACGCATGTCCGGTAAGATACGCATCGAGGAATCCAAGAAAACTAAGAATATTATCCTTATCGACGAGGAATCTGGTATCGAGGAACAGTATCCCGTTCCTTACGGCTACAAGATCAAGGTCCACGAGGGCGATACCGTTGAAAAGGGCGATCCTATGACGGACGGATCTATTAATCCCGCGGATATCCTTGAGGTCAGCGGTCAGATGGCAGTTCAGAACTACATCATCACCGAGGTACAGAAGGTTTACCGCTTACAGGGCGTTGAAATCAACGATAAGCACATCGAGGTTATCGTTCGTCAGATGCTCCGCAAGGTGAAGATCGACGACAGCGGCTCCAGCTTTATGCTCCCCGGCTCCCTTGTTAGCAGGAAGGAGATCGACGAGGAGAACGCTAAGCTTCAGGCACGCATCGATGCAGGTGAGCAGGGTATCAGACTTATCACCTATGTGCCCGTGCTTCAGGGTATCACAAAGGCTTCCTCCAATTCCGACAGCTTCCTCTCTGCAGCTTCCTTCCAGGAGACCACAAAGGCTCTTGCAGATGCAGCTATCAGAGGCAAGGTCGACCACCTGGAGGGTCTTAAGGAAAATGTTCTTATCGGTAAGCTTATCCCCGCAGGTACGGGTATGGACGTTTACAATAACGTTCAGATCGTCAAGAACGAGACCTCTTCACCGGCTGAGCATCCCACTACTTCCTCATTCTGAAACTAAATCATTTCGCGGACGAACATGCGTTGTTCGTCCGCTTTTTGTGTGGATTGTAGTAAATATAGACAAAATCATTTTGAAATATTTTCTCAGGATTTATTAAAGATACAAATATCTGCGGAATTTGTATAAAATCCTTGACAAACGGGAAAAGATAGTGTATAATAACTAAATGCGTGGGGTCATACTATCTGTTTGGCCGCGTAAATATCGAAGAAAGGAGAAATGATCAATGCCAACCTTTAATCAGCTGGTACGTAAGGGCAGAGATGTTCTTGAAAAGAAGTCCACAGCACCCGCTCTTCAGAAGGGCTACAATGCTAAGAAGAAGATCGCTACAGACCTCAGCTCTCCCCAGAAGAGAGGCGTCTGCACCGCTGTAAGAACTGCTACTCCTAAGAAGCCTAACTCCGCTATGAGAAAGATCGCCAGAGTTAAGCTCACTAATGGTCAGGAAGTAACTGCTTATATCCCCGGTATCGGTCATAACCTTCAGGAGCACTCTGTTGTTCTTATCAGAGGCGGAAGAGTTAAGGACCTCCCTGGTGTTCGTTACCACATCATCAGAGGAACTCTTGATGCGCAGGGCGTAGCTAAGAGAAATCAGGCCCGTTCTAAGTACGGCGCTAAGAAGCCTAAGGCAGGCGCAGCAAAGTAATTGCTGAAATTGTCTTGATTTGATCGTAAACTCAATGAAGCCACAGTTTTTGTGTGGAGTATTCATTTTATATAGATTTGAATCCTCTGCATTGCACAGCGTGTCATCACACAAAACTTTGGAATGAAACGAGTACCTATGATATCATTTCTATGAAGGAGGGAAGTATTGTGCCAAGAAGAGGTAATATTGCAAAGCGTGAGGTTCTTTGCGATCCTGTTTACAATTCTGAAATTGTAACTCGTCTCATCAACAATATCATGCTCGACGGTAAGAAGGGCGTTGCTCAGAAGATCGTTTACGGAGCTTTCGATATCGTTGCCGAAAAGACAGGTAAGGACGCTCTCGAGGTGTTTGAGCAGGCTATGGAAAATATCATGCCCCTGCTCGAGGTAAAGGCTCGCCGTGTGGGCGGTGCTACTTATCAGGTTCCTATGGAGGTCAGACCCGAAAGAAAGCAGACTCTCGGTCTTAGATGGCTTACCACTTATTCCAGAGCAAGAAACGAGAGAACTATGAAGGAAAGACTTGCAGCTGAGATTATCGACGCATCTAACGGTGTTGGCGGTTCTGTAAAGAAGCGCGACGATACACATAAGATGGCTGAGGCTAATAAGGCATTCGCTCATTACAGATGGTAATGAGCGCCTTGATGGCGACTCACTGCACGGCGTGACGTACCCTTTAGGGTACAATTGGAGGATAAATTATGCCAAGAGATTGTTCACTTGAAATGACTCGTAATATTGGTATAATGGCTCACATTGACGCGGGAAAGACAACTACTACGGAGCGTATCCTGTACTATACAGGCATCAATCACAAGATTGGTGAGACACACGACGGTACCGCTACAATGGACTGGATGGCTCAGGAGCAGGAAAGAGGTATCACAATCACCTCCGCTGCTACAACAGCCTTCTGGAAAAAGCACAGAATCAATATTATAGATACCCCCGGCCACGTTGACTTTACAGTTGAGGTTGAGCGTTCTCTGAGAGTACTCGACGGATCTGTAACAGTTTTCTGCGCTAAGGGCGGCGTTGAGCCTCAGTCTGAAACCGTTTGGCGTCAGGCTGATAAATATCAGGTTCCCCGTATGGCTTATGTAAATAAGATGGATATTATGGGAGCCAACTTCTATCGTGTCGTTGACATGATGAAGGACAGACTTAAGTGTAATGCTGTTCCGATTCAGCTTCCTATCGGCGCTGAGGAGGACTTCAAGGGTATTATCGACTTAGTTGAAATGAAGGCTTACGTTTATTACGATGATGTCGGAAATGACGTAAGAGTTGAAGATATCCCCGCAGATATGGTAGATAAGGCTAACGAATACCGCGATGCTCTTATCGAACACGTTGCGGAAATGGACGACGAGCTGATGGAAAAGTATTTCGCAGGTGAGGAGCTCACTATCGACGAGATTAAGTCCACTATCAGAAAGTCTACAATTGCTAACAAGATGGTTCCCGTAACCTGCGGTACATCTTACAAGAACAAGGGCGTTCAGAAGCTCCTTGACGCAGTTGTTGACTATATGCCGTCTCCTATCGACATTCCTCACATCAAGGGAATCAACCCCGAAACAGGCGAGGAAGTTGAAAGAGAATCCAGAGATGACGCTCCTTTCGCAGCTCTGGCATTCAAGATCGCTACAGACCCCTTCGTTGGAAAGCTCTGCTTCTTCAGAGTTTATTCCGGTACACTGGAGGCAGGCTCTGCAGTGCTCAATGCAAACAAGGACAAGCCTGAGAGAATGGGCCGTGTTCTTCAGATGCACTCCAACCACAGAAAGGACGTAGATACTTGCTATGCAGGTGATATCTACGCTTGCGTTGGTCTTAAGAATACAACTACAGGTGATACACTCTGCGATCCTAAGTTCCCTGTTGTTCTCGAATCCATGGAATTTGCTGACCCCGTTATCCAGCTCGCTATTGAGCCTAAGACTAAGGCTGGTCAGGAAAAGATGGGTATCGCTCTTGCAAAGCTTGCTGAAGAGGATCCTACCTTCAAGACATGGACTGACGAGGAAACTGGTCAGACAATTATCGCAGGTATGGGTGAGCTCCACCTCGATATCATCGTAGATAGAATGCTCCGTGAGTTCAAGGTAGAGGCTAACGTAGGTGCACCTCAGGTTGCTTACAAGGAAACTATCAAGACTCTCGCAGACGTTGACCACAAGTACAAGAGACAGTCCGGTGGTTCCGGTCAGTACGGTCACGTTAAGATTAAGGTTGAACCTAACGAGTCCGGTAAGGGCTATGAGTTTATCAATGCCGTTGTCGGCGGTGCTATTCCTAAGGAATATATCCCTGCTGTTGACAAGGGTATTCAGGGCGCTATGAAGGCCGGCGTTCTCGCAGGTTATCCTGTTGTAGACGTTAAGGTTACTCTTTACGACGGTTCTTATCATGAGGTCGACTCCTCTGAAATGGCTTTCTCCATCGCAGGTTCTATGGCGTTCAAGGAAGCTATGAGAAAGGCAGATCCCTGCATTCTCGAGCCTATCATGAAGGTTTCTGTTACTGTTCCTGATGATTACACCGGTACAGTTATCGGCGACCTCAGTTCCAGAAGAGGTCAGATCCTCGGTCAGGAAACAAGACCCGGCGCAGTTCAGGTTGATGCTCTTGTTCCTCTGTCCGAAATGTTCGGTTATTCTAACGACCTCCGTTCCAATACTCAGGGACGCGGTCAGTATACTATGGAGCCTCACAGCTACATCGAAGTTCCTAAGAACATCGCTGAGAAGATTATGTCTTCCAGAGCAAAGAATAACGACTAATTTTAATCTTTTTTTCAAAAACCTATTGATTTTTTGTTCCATATCTGCTAAAATAGTATTAGTAGATATGGAATAAGCTACAATTCTATTATAAGGAGGAAAATTCCAATGGCTAAACAAAAATTTGAAAGAACCAAGCCCCATGTAAATATTGGTACTATCGGTCACGTTGACCATGGTAAGACCACTCTTACAGCTGCTATCACAAAGTATCTCGCTCTTAAGGGTCAGGCACAGTTCGAGGACTATGCTAACATCGATAAGGCTCCTGAGGAGAGAGAAAGAGGTATCACAATCACCACAGCTCACGTTGAGTATGAAACAGCCAAGCGTCACTATGCTCACG
>CAMEYZ010000092.1 GCA_945947715.1 uncultured Clostridia bacterium
ATTTGACAGCGAAGCGAATCAAATGCTGCGGAGCCCCCCAAGGGCTCCGCCGAAAACGAACCGTGAATAGTCGCCAAATCTAAAGAATATCCACAAACAAACCGAGTCAAATCCGAACCGTAAACAGTCGGCAAATCTAAAAAATATCCACAAACAAACCGAAACGAAAACAAATATAAATTCACATGCAGAAATAAAAGGGGTGTATATTATGGCGGATAAAAATGAACAGGAGCAAATGAAGGGAATGTTCGAAAAACTGGCAGAGTTGATGAGCAGCGCTGCTGAGAAAAATGGCGGTAAGGTCCCCGAGGAAATGTTCGATATGCTTACTCCTGCAGAGTCGCTCAATACCGACTATATCGGCGATTTCCTCGATGAACAGTTCCCTGGCGGGGAAATAACCGTTTTCCATGAGCTGCTCTCCGAAAAGGTCCATATCGACGTGTTTATCAAGGAGCCTGCCCAGGACAGGCCTTATTACGTGATAATGACCTCCGGTATGAGCGACCTTCCTATGACGCTGCCTGAGGACTTCTCCGACAAATTCAAGGCTGCCCATGAACGAGCTGAGCTTATGATGTTCCTCCCAAGGGACTGGCATATCCACGATGAGGACGCTAAGGAGGACAAGTGGTTCTGGTGCATACGCGCTCTTAAAAGTGCGGCGAGATATCCTCACCTCTGCGATACCTGGATAGGCCATGGCCACGATATCCAGTTTACTGAGCCTGTGGAGCCCTTCGCCGAAAATACTAAGCTATGTGCTCTGATGTTTGCTTACCCTGACTGTGAACGGCTAATGTATCTCACCGGGCACGAGGGCATGCGTATTAACGTGTACATGGCTATCCCTATCTACGAGGAGGAAATGCTCTATAAAATAGGCTTCGACGGCGACGGCAGCACTGAGCTTCTATGTAAGCTCTTCGGTGAGGACGATGTTCCTCTTGAGGCTTATATCGTCGATATCAACAGGAAAAACTGCTGTGCTGAGTAAGACACTATGAAGATAAAATGCGATTACTGCGGCTCTTATCATTTTTGCTGTGGTGGCGGCTGCGCTTATCGTGCTTTCTATAGCTTCTCCGTCTCCGAAAAGGGGATACTACTCCTACAACGACAGCTGGGATTACAACGACTCCAACTGGGACAGCGACTGGTAACAGTTACAATTATCAGCATATTGTCACAGGATTTGCACATTGTTGTGTTACAATATTATAATACGATATACCGCTCCCCCACAATGGAGCATTACAATATAAGTTAAAAAACTGAAAGGAACGTGAAAAAAATGAAAGTTATTTTCTTACAGGACGTTAAGGGCTCCGGCAAAAAGGGCGAGATAAAGGAGGTATCCGACGGATATGCAAGAAATTTCCTTATTGGTAAGGGTCTTGCTTGCGAGGCTACCAATAAGAATCTCTCCGATTTAGCCGGAAAGAAATCCTCCGAACAGCACAAGGCTGATGTCGCAAAGCAGGAGGCTCTCGCAAATGCTGCTAAAATAAAGGGCGGCAAGGTCACCATAAGGGCTAAGGCTGGTCAGGGCGGTAAGCTTTTCGGCTCCGTTACCGCTGGCAGCGTCGCAGATGCTGTTTCTGAGCAGCTGGGCGTTAAGACTGACAAGAAAAAGGTATCTCTTTCCGCCGAAATAAAGGCCTTCGGTACCTATACCGCTGAGGTCAAGTTCATGGCGGGCGTCTCCGAAAAGATAACCGTGGACGTTATCGAGGAATAAAAGGATAATCACTGAAAGGATAGAACAACAATGGAACTTTCGGATATTGCGGCGCGCGAAATGCCACACAGCGTTGAGGCAGAACAGACTATCCTCGGCGCAGTTCTTCTGGAACCTGACCAGCTTTCGGTCGTGATGGAACACATAAAGCCGGAAAGCTTCTATGTGAAAAGTCACCGTCAGCTGTTTTCCATTATCCTTCGCAAGTTCACCATGGGCGTCACCGCCGATATCATTACCGTGCTGGACGAGGCTGTCCGCGAGGGCGTGTTTGAAAGCTCCGCCGCGGGAAAGGACTACCTCTCCAAGATAATGAAGGGCGTTCCCTCTCTGGGAAACATCGAAAGCTACTGCAAGATAGTCGAGGAAAAATACTATATCCGCTCCCTTATCCAGGCCGCTAAGGATATAATCACCAACTGCACTGAGGGCACAGAAACCGCAGAAACTCTGCTGGACTCCGCAGAACAGACTATCTATGATATCAGACAGGGCAGAGGTGTGGACGGACTTACAAGAATAGATGAGGTCCTACTGGACACCTATGACCACCTCAACCGCATCTCCGGTGCTGACAGGGAAAAATATCAGGGCTCAAAATCCGGCTATGCAGGTCTGGATAACATCATCTCGGGACTTAATAAGTCTGACCTGCTTATCCTCGCAGCCCGTCCTGGTATGGGAAAGACCTCCTTCGCTCTGAACATCGCAGCCAATGTCTGCCGCTTCAAAAACGACAGGGAGGTTGTGGTGTTCTCGCTGGAAATGTCAAAGGAACAGCTTGTTTCAAGAATGCTTTCCGCGGAAAGTCTGGTGGAAAGCGACCACCTGATGAAGGGAAATATTACTCCTCAGGACTGGGAAAAGCTGGCCGATGGCGCAAACAGAATGTCAAATATGAACATGTATCTGGACGATACCGCGGGCATCACTGTGCCTCAGATGAAGGCAAAGCTTCGCAGACTGAACAACATCGGACTGGTTATCATAGACTATCTACAGCTGATGAACTCGGGCAAAAGAGTGGAAAACCGCGTCAACGAAATATCGGAGATAACCCGTCAGCTAAAGCTTATGGCTAAGGAGCTCAATGTCCCCGTTATCACGCTGTCACAGCTTTCCCGTTCGGTGGAATCCCGCCCCGACAAGCGTCCGCTGCTTTCTGACCTCCGTGAATCCGGCTCTATCGAGCAGGACGCAGATATCGTATTGTTCCTCTACCGCGACGGCTACTACAACAAGGACAAGTCTGAGGATATCAATCTTGCAGAATGTATCGTTGCCAAGAATCGTCACGGTGAGACTGGTACGGTAAATCTTCGCTGGAACGGCCAGTACACGCTGTTTATGTCCGAGGACAGAATCCCCGTTGCAGGTGCTTAGATATGGACAGTAAACGCTTTGCAGCTGAAACAGAAGCTATCCTGTCACAGGTCCCCGACAAAGGACGTATCCTCGCTGCTCTTTCAGGCGGAGCTGACAGCGTATGTCTGCTGCTGGTCCTCAAAGAATACTGCTCCGAAAAAAATATTACCCTCTCGGCAATACATATAAACCATTGCCTGAGAGGAGACGAAAGCGACAGGGATGAACAGTTCTGCCGTGAGCTTTGCGGGAAATATGATATCCCGCTGACGGTAAAACGGATAAACGTTGCCGCTTACTGCGAGGAAAAGGGACTTTCCTGCGAGGAGGGCGCCCGTATTCTCCGATACAAAGCCTTCGATGAGGCGGCACAGGGCGGATTTATCGCTACTGCACACAATCTCAACGACAGCGCAGAGACCGTTATCCTAAACCTCGCCAGAGGAACGGGTCTTAAGGGGCTCTGCGGCATACCTCCTATCAGGGGAAATATTATCCGTCCGCTGATAAATATCCCAAGAAGCGATATTGAGGAATATCTCCGCGTGAGGGGGCAGTCCTTTGTCACCGACAGCACCAACCTCACCGATGATTTTACCAGAAACAAGATACGCCACGGAATCCTTCCCATTTTATCCGGGATAAACGGCGGCTTTCTTGAAAATATCGGGAACATGACAAGGATACTCCGCTCGGAAAATGAACATCTCGAAAACGAGGCGGCGGCTCTCACGGGTGATATGAAAACCCTCCGCAGCACTGACGAGGCTGTTCGCCGAAGATATATCATCAGACTGCTGAAAAATGCGGGCATTGAACCTGACAGCGGAAGGATAATCAGAACTGAATCGGTCATTTTCCAGAGAAGCAGACAACAGCTTTCCGGAAATGTTTTCGCATATTCGGAAAATGACAGGCTCATCGTTGGGAAAATCCCCGAAAAGCACGTATATTCCGACTTTTCTGCGCCCCTCGTTATCGGGGAAAATCAGTTTCCGCCGGACAGAATAATACTCGCGGAAAAAATAAATTTTAATAATCTTAACGATATTAACAGTTTTGTAACAAACGCCTTGATAGATTGTGATAAAATACAAGGTGATGTTACTTTGCGCACAAGGCGCGGGGGAGATGAGATTCAGCTCCCAAAGGAAGGCTTTCACCGAAAGCTCAGAAAAATCTACAACGCCGAAAGGATACCCCCTCATCTGAGAGAATGTGCGGCGGTCATCGAGGACGAATGTGGCATTATTTTCGCCGAATACTGCGGTATCTCCGCAAGAGTCGCTCCCGATGAAAATACAAGGTATGTACTGCGGATATCCACTAACTGATTCGGCGTATTTTTGATTTGTGAAAATCAGAGAAAGAAAGGATTGAAAAACAAATGGGCAAAAAGAACAGAAGCGTCCTTATCTATGCGGTCGTTATCGTTATTGTTCTTATGGCAATGATAATGCTTGTCAGGGAATCTACTCAGACCGTATCGCTTCATACCTACTCGGAGATAATGTCCTACTTCGACGACTACAAGGTGTCAGGCTATACCTTCGATCTCGGTACGGGCGAGCTGGTAATGAAAGTCGAGGGCGAGGATACTCCTATAACCTACACCGTTCCTAATGTCAGCGTCTTTATGGACGAGATTCAGCTGGGCGACGAAAATTACCGCAAGGAGTATAACGAACGTCACCCTGATGCTCCCCTTGAACAGGATTACTACAAAATTCAGGACAACTCCTGGCTTTATAATATACTCCCGTCACTGCTGCTCATCATTCTTATGGTGATATTCATGGTGATAATGATGCGTCAGGCAAATGGTGGCGGTAAGATCAACAATTTCGGTAAGGCCAATATCCGCGATCAGTCACGGAAAAAGAATACCTTCGACGACGTTGCAGGCGCTGATGAGGAAAAGTTTGAGCTTGAAGAGATCGTTGACTATCTGAAAAATCCTAAGAAATATACCGAGATCGGCGCGAGAATACCTAAGGGCGTTCTTCTGGAGGGCCCTCCGGGTACAGGTAAGACTCTGCTTGCTAAGGCTGTTGCTGGCGAGGCAGGAGTTCCCTTCTTCTCCATTTCGGGCTCTGATTTCGTTGAGATGTTCGTCGGTGTCGGCGCTTCCCGTGTAAGAGACCTGTTCGAAACCGCTAAGAAAAATGCTCCCGCTATCGTATTTATCGACGAGATCGACGCTGTGGGACGTCACAGAGGCGCAGGCCTCGGCGGCGGTCACGACGAGCGTGAACAGACTCTGAATCAGCTGCTGGTAGAAATGGACGGCTTCGAGGGCAACGAGGGCGTTATCGTAATGGCTGCCACAAACCGCCGCGATATCCTTGACCCTGCGCTGCTCCGTCCCGGACGCTTCGACAGACAGATAGTCGTAAGCTATCCCGATATTAAGGGCAGAGAGGCTATCCTTAAGGTACACACCAAGAACAAGCCCTTAGGCCCTGACGTTGACCTGAAGGTCATCGCTCAGTCCACCGCAGGCTTTACAGGCGCTGAGCTCGAAAACCTCACCAACGAGGCGGCACTCCTCGCTGCAAGACAGAACCGAAAGGCTATCACCAAGGAGGACATCGAAGAGGCTACTATCAAGGTCATCGCTGGACCTGAAAAGAAGAGCCATGTTATGTCCCCCGACGAAAAGAAGATCGTTGCTTATCATGAGGCAGGACATGCAGTCGCTTCCTACTATCTTCCCACTCAGGACAAGGTCCACCAGATAACAATTATCCCCAGAGGAAGCGCAGGCGGTATGACTATCCAGCTTCCCGAAAAGGAGCCCTCCCTTCTTAACATGACCGCAAGGAAGATAAAGGAAGAGATAATCACCCTTATGGGCGGACGTGTTGCCGAGCAGCTAATTATCGGCGAAGGCTCCGCAGGCGCAGTCAGCGACCTTCAGCGTGCCACAAAGCTGGCAAAGGCTCTTGTAACTCAGTACGGTCTTTCCGAAAAGCTGGGTCCCGTGGTCTATTCCGACGATAACTCCGAACCCTTCGTGGGTATGGAATACGGTCACAGCAAGGCTCACTCCGAAGAGGTGCTCGCTGATATAGATAAGGAGGTACGCTCCATTATCGACGAGGGATACGAAAAAACTATTGAACTGCTCAATGCACATATGGACAAGCTCCACCTTGTGGCTAAGACCCTTCTTGTCCACGAAAAGGCTGACAACGATGAGTTTGAGGATATCATGAGCGGCAAGACCTCTCCCGAAAAGATAGAAGCTGAGTACGAAGAATATCTTAAGAACACAAAGGCTCTGTCCGAAGGCAAAAAGGAGGGCTCCGACGAGGAAACAGGTGAGCTGTCCGAGGAAAAGGCTGCTACCGAAAATGCTGATATCCCAGAGGAAAAGACTGCCGATGCTGCTCCCGAAGCGGATAGCTCCGAGGAGAAGACAGCTGAAAGCAGCTCATCTGAGGAAAATAAGGACACCGACAGCACCGACAATAACGAATAAAAAAAGCGCGTCATGCGCATCAGACCGTGCAGGGCAATGCGCTTTGCACGGTCAATTTTATGGAGTGAATGAATATGGATATAAACTCTTCCGTAGGCTGCCTTGGCGGCGTCGGAAAAAAACGGGGCGAGCTTTACAATAAGCTGAAAATTTTTACGCTGGAGGACCTTATCTACTATTTCCCCCGCAGATACACCGATTACAGCTGTCCTGTGCCTATCGACGAGGCTCAGATAAATGAACATGCTGTGATTTCTGCAGTGGTCACCCAAAAGCTCCCCGCAGCAAGGATTCGTCAGGGACTTGTGCTGTACAAGATAGTCGCCGCTGACCAGAAGGACAGCATCACCATAACCTACTACAACAACCGATATGTATATGACAGGCTTATCGTGGGGCAGGAGTATCTCTTCGAGGGGCGCGTCACGGGCGGCTTTACCCGCAAGGAGATGAACAGTCCCTCTGTGCTGCCTGCTGATACAAAGGAGCTTTTCCGACCAATATATCATCTCACCGAGGGGCTTACCGCAAATATGGTGACCCAGAACATGGAGACTGCTCTGAAGGTGGTTGGAGACGATTTTCCAGATTTTCTCCCCGATGATATCCGCCGCGAATATTCGCTGCCTGCGCTGAATTACGCTCTGCACAACATACACTTTCCCGAAAGCGACCACGGTATGGAAATAGCTCGCAGACGTCTTGCCTTTGATGAGCTGCTTATTCTCCAGCTGGGCATGAAGCTCTTAAAATCCCGCAACAGGAAAAGCACCGGCTATGCTATGAAGGATACTGACCTTTCGGATTTTTTCGCAGCGCTTCCCTTTGAGCTTACTGGCGCTCAAAAAAACGCCTGCCAGGACATCGCTGAGGATATGAAAAGAGACTATCCCATGAACCGCCTTATCCAGGGAGATGTGGGCTCGGGTAAGACCGCAGTTGCTGCCGCAGCATGCTATATTGCTGTGAAAAATCATACCCAGGCAGCGCTTATGGCTCCCACGGAAATTCTCGCAAAACAGCATTACGACACGCTGTCGGGATTCCTTGAACCGCTGGGGATTAGGGTGGCTTGTCTGACAGGCTCCCTGCCACAGAAGCAGAAAAATGAACTTAAGGAACGGCTGAAAAATGGCGATATCGACGTGGTAACAGGCACTCATGCGCTTATTTCCCGGTCCACCGAGTTTAATGACCTGTCTCTTGTCATCACCGATGAGCAGCACCGCTTCGGCGTAAATCAGCGGAAGGCCTTCGCTGAAAAGGGTGAAAGCCCTCACAAGCTGGTCATGTCCGCAACGCCTATCCCACGAACTCTTGCGCTGATAATCTATGGCGATCTGGACATATCTGTGCTCAATGAGCTGCCCAAGGGCAGGCAGCCGGTGGAGACCTATGCGGTCACGGGAAAGCTCCGCGAACGGGCGCTGGGCTATGTGAAAAAACAGCTGGACGAGGGAAGG
>CAMEYZ010000093.1 GCA_945947715.1 uncultured Clostridia bacterium
AAAGGCAGCCACATAAGTAAAGTATTTGTCGTTAAAGGAGCCCACGTCCACAGGGATTGGCATTACTGCGTCCACCACGATACGCGCTGCAGCTGGCATATCCTTAGGAATACTCAGAGTAGAAGCGAAATCGTTCATAGTTCCTGCGGGAATATATCCCAGCGGCTTTTTGCAGCCCGACTGCATAATTGCGGTTATGGACTCATTGAGGGTACCGTCTCCTCCGCTGCACACCAGCACATCATAAGCCTCTGCATTTTCCATAAAGTAGTTATATCCGTCAAGCTGAGCCTGTGTAGGATGAACGGTAACATCATATCCGCCCTTGGTAAATATATCCACGATATCCAGAAGATGCTGCTTTATCATTCCCTTGCCGGAATGAGGATTGAACACAAATAACAGTTTCTTCATAATTCCACCTCATTTAAGCTTCAGACTAATCTCTCCCGAGGACACCCGCTTTTCAGAGCCTTCCTTTGTCCTGACGATAAGTCTACATTCATCGTCGATGTCCGTCACCCGTGCCTCCTCGGTATTATTACCATTTATAAGATAAACATCACGGCCGATAACTATAGAGCGGCGCTTATACTCGCCAATAAAGTCGGTCTTGTCGGGGTGGAGATAAAAATCAAAGAATGTATTGATGATGCCTGCTGCTATCCTGCTGCGCGCATCGGATACCTTCATTTCCTCCGTGAGCACAGATCCCGCAACATCCTTTATCTCATCGGGAAAGCCACCCTCAGGCTCGGTAACGTTCACTCCAATACCGAGGACTGCATAGTCCAGTCCGCCGCCATCAACACCAAAGGAAGCCTCAGTCAGTATGCCGCATATCTTTTTTCCTCCAACGAACACATCGTTTACCCATTTTATTCCCGCAGTCCTGCCGGATATCTTCTCCACAGTCTGAGCCACAGCCACAGCTGCTGCAGTTGTTATCAGCAGCGATTTTTCTGCGGGAATATTATCCGGACGAAGCAGGATACTGAAATACACACCTGACGTACCCGAAATGAAGGGTCTGTCAAAGCGGCCTCTGCCTGCGGTCTGCTTTGCGGCAACGAGGATAGTTCCCTCAGGCGCACCCTTTGCCGCCATTTCCTTAAGCACTGTATTTGTAGAGGTGATGCGGCGGTATACCCGAAGATTCGCAGCGTATCTCGGTTCAAGATATTTTCTCAGTGTCTTTTCCGAAAGTATATCAGAATCCTCCGACAGACAATATCCCCTATTGGTAACAGCGCTTATCTCATAGCCCTCTGATTTAAGTATATTGACCGCCTTCCATACGGCGTTTCTTGTGACCCCAAGCTCAGAAGCGATATCCGCTCCCGAAATATATTTTCCCCTGTTATCCTCGAGGACCTCTGCGGTCCGCTCTCTTACAGTCATGATAAAGTACCTCCGATGATATAGGATCATATTTTTATCAGTTTCAATTATACCATATTTTTAAAAGGTTTACAATACATTTTTTTGGTTTTCATGTGAAAATCAGATGATAATTTCAGGGGAAAAATTTCCACAAAAAGTAAGAAAGCGTCGATAATGCATAACGCAATACCGGCGCAGTCATATCAGCGAATTACTTGCCCTCTTTGCTCTTTATCTCGGAAATAAGCCGATACACCAGTCGGTTTATCCCTCCGAAATCGGCGGCGGAGATGTAGTAGCTCTCCAGCTTATCATGGATAGCCTTCGCACTCACAAGACAATCCACAGCCTCAGACATCAAATTCCTGCATGCGCTCTTGTCGAATTTCAACCGCAGCTTCTTTGCTGCCAGCTCATTTTTGTCGTAGAAGCGCTTGAAGCTTATGGGACGATATACTTCGGGCTTGGGGTCCAGGAGAGTTCCCGCGGTGATGAACGCAGTCTTTATCTCGGGAATTATCATGTGCTCGTAAATGGGCGACGAGTGGAGATATGAACAGCTTACCGTCACGTCGTATCCCCTGCGAAGAGCATTTTCCTCAAAGGCGCGGAGGAATTTATCCGAGCCGCAGAAAAGCTCGTCGGACAGCAGGTATATTAAGCAGTCCTCCGGTAGGAAAAGCTCATAGCCCTTGGGAGTTATTGCCGACATTGAGCGGTATTCGGTCCTGCCTGCTTCCTTGTTTTGCTTTCTTGGGAGCAGCTTCCTGCTTATCCTTTCGGTAAAGCCCTCCAGCTTGTCGGTATAGAGGGCGGACCTTCCAATCTGAGCCATATCGTCGGTTATGGAGGACAGGGCTGACAGATATCGTCTGCAGCGCTGATGCCACATGCTGTATTCATCGGTGACATCAGCAATTTCGGTTCGTCTGGAGTAGAGAGTCCCCTGCTCCAGATATGCCCCCAGGTCGGTTATCGCCTGATAGGCAAAGGGATATTTCGGCTCAAAAACATGGGGAGCCGTGCCATCCACGATGATTATCCTCCGCTTTTTCAGATATACTGCATCCAGCGAGGCAGGGTCTGCTGAGCAGTAAAATATCTCCTTATCCTCCTCAGGAAAAGCTGCGGCAAGCTTTTTCATCAGAGTGGATTTTCCGCTGCCTGCAGTTCCTTTGATTATGTAGGTGAAATTATTTCCGTCGTAGATAAGCTTGTCAAAGGAGGTCTTGAAGCCCTCTGGAGAAGCGCCGCCCAGAAAATATTCTCTCATTGTTATCATCTCCGTACAAAAATTCTGCGGTTTTCCGCATATTTCATACTATGTCGCATTTTTCCCGTTGTTACTTCTGTAAAGGTCTTTATCTCAATTATTGTGCTATTAAAAAACTCTGTGCATATTTTAATGATTTTTATATAAAAGATAAATAATTAATATTGAATTAATATTTTAGCCTTGATTTATATATAATATTATTGTATAATAATATTTAATATCAATAAAAAATAATTCGTATTTATCAAAATAAAAAATGGAGGTAATCAATATGAAGTACAAGTGCAAAATCTGCGGCATGATCTTTGAAGTAAAGGACGGAGAGACTCCCGTATGTCCTAAGTGCAAGGCAACAGGTGATAAGCTGGAGCCTATTGCGGAAAGCTCAAACAAATATGCGGGAACTCAGACTGAAAAGAACCTTAAGGCTGCTTTTTCCGGCGAATCTGAGGCAAGAAATAAGTATACATACTTTGCTTCGAAGGCTAAGAAGGAAGGCTACGAGCAGATCGCAGCACTCTTCTTAAAAACCGCAGACAATGAAAAGGAACACGCTAAAATGTGGTTCAAGGAGTTAAACGGCATCGGCGATACTGCACAAAATCTGGCAGCTGCTGCAGAGGGCGAGAACTACGAGTGGACCGATATGTACGAGGGCTTCGCAAAGACTGCCGAGGAGGAAGGCTTCCCCGAGCTGGCAAAGAAATTCCGTATGGTCGGCGAGATCGAAAAGCATCACGAGGAGCGCTACCGTGCACTGCTTAAAAATGTTGAGACCGCAGCTGTCTTTGAAAAGAGCGAGGTCAAGGTATGGGAATGCCGCAACTGCGGACATATTGTAGTTGGCACAAAGGCGCCTGAGGTATGCCCCGTATGCGCACATCCTCAGAGCTACTTCGAGGTAAGCGAAAAGAATTATTGATCTATACTATAACAGGTTGACCTGCGCCCTGCATCTGACTGCGGGGCGCGCTTGTCGTAATGTTATATATAAATCACCTGATTTATATAACCATGTCAAGGATTGTCAAAAATCACTATATTATTTCAGAAAATTTGTGTTTATTAACAATTTTTCAAAAATCTATTTAATTTTGAAACATAATATGCTATAATAAATTCAGATAATATTATATTAAGGAGCAGTTCAATATGTGTGACGAAAACCTCAAGTCTGTAATACGAAAACGGATAGAAAAAACACAGAGCAATCTTAAAAAGAATGGTATGGACTGTATGATAGCAGAATCCACCGAGGACGTTGTTCCTATGGTGAGGGACATGCTGGAGTTCGGCTCTACTGTGGCGACAGGAGGCTCCCAGACTCTTGTTGAAACTGGAGTTATCGACCTGCTCAGATGCGGCGACTACAAGTACCTCGACCGTTCAGGCCTTACCGGCGACGCTATCAAAAAATGCTACCGCGAAAGCCTTTCCGCAGATACATACCTTTGCAGCAGCAACGCTATTACCGAATCGGGCGAGCTCTACAACGTGGACGGCAACGGTAACAGAGCAGCTGCTCTCTGCTATGGACCGGATTCTGTTATCATCGTGGCAGGCTATAACAAGATAGTTTCCGATATAGACGAAGCGGTAAAACGCATCAAGACTGTTTCTGCACCAGCAAATACTGAGCGTCTGGGCTGCGATACCTACTGCCGCGAAAAGGGCGAGTGCATGGCCTACGCTTCGGGCGGAACATCCATTACCTCCGGCTGCCGCAGCGCAGGAAGAATATGCTGTAGCTATCTTATAACGGGCTATCAGAGAGTCCCCGGAAGGATAAAAATTATTCTTGTATGTGAAGAGCTGGGATATTAATCCTGCGTTTAAACAGTGGTGAAATTTTTACAATAAAAAAAATGTAATTTAAATATTGCATATTCGCTGAAAAAAGGTTATAATTAATACAGATTAGGAAACAACCTATATCATTACATTTTGACCACACTATTCTCTCTTTTAAAATCTTTCCGAAGAAAGCCGTATTATTTTATAGTACGGTTTTTCTTATCCTTTTTTTCCATGAAACGACAAAATCGCCGTACAGCAAAAGCTGTACGGCGAAATTTTTTCTTATTATTACTTTTCGATAAGAGACTTGCCTGTCATTTCCTTGGGCTGAGGAACATTCATGATCTCCAGCATCGTAGGAACGATATCGGCAAGAACACCGCCCTCGCGGAGCTTGCAGTCATGACCCACAACGATAAAAGGAACAGGATTTGTTGTGTGTGCGGTAAAGGGTGAACCGTCGGGTTCCATGAGCTTGTCAGCGTTGCCGTGGTCTGCTGTGATAAGGGTAACGCCACCCTGCTTCTTTATAGCTTCAACAACGCGGCCCACGCACTCGTCAACAGCTTCGACAGCCTTGACAGCAGCAGGCATGATGCCTGTATGACCAACCATATCGCAGTTTGCAAAGTTCAGAATGATAACATCGTACTTATCCTCTGCGATAGCCTTTTCAACTGCATCGGTGACCTCATATGCGCTCATTTCAGGCTTCAGGTCGAAGGTCTCAACATCGGGAGACTTGATAAGGATTCTGTCCTCGCCCTCGAATACGGTCTCCTCGCCGCCGTTAAAGAAGAAGGTCACATGAGCGTACTTCTGAGTCTCGGCAATTCTCAGCTGAGTCTTGCCGATAGAGCTGAGATACTCGCCCATTACCATTTTAAGCTGCTCGGGAGGGAATGCCACCTCTACGTTAGGCATAGTCGCGTCGTACTGTGCCATGCAGACAAACTTTACAGGGAAGAAGCCCTTCTTTCTCTCAAAGCCTGCAAAATCAGGGTCAACAAAAGCTCTTGTGATCTGTCTTGCACGGTCGGGACGGAAGTTGATGAATACAACGCTGTCGTTTTCAGATATCTGAGCGCCGCCCTCGATAACTGTGGGAAGCATGAACTCGTCAGTAACGCCGTTGTCATAGCTGTTCTTTATTGCCTGAACAGGGTCAGTCTCCTTTACGCCCTCGCCCATAACAAGGGCATCGTAAGCCTTTTCCACTCTGTCCCATGCATTGTCACGGTCCATTGCATAGAAACGTCCGCTGATAGTAGCTACCTTTCCAGCGCCGATCTTCTTCATCTCAGCAACAGCTTCCTCCATATACTCTGCGGCAGAGGAAGGGGGAACGTCACGTCCGTCAAGGAATGCATGAACATATACCTTGTCAACGTTGTTCTTCTTAGCCATTTCAAGAACGCCGTAAAGATGCTCGATGTGGCTGTGGACTCCGCCGGGGGAAAGCAGTCCCATTACGTGGAGTGCGCTATTGTTTTTCTTACAGTTTTCCATTGCGGAAACAAGGGCAGGATTGGCAAAGAAATCGCCATCCTTGATAGACTTAGATATCTTGACCAGCATCTGATAAACTATCCTGCCTGCGCCCATGTTGGTGTGTCCAACCTCAGAATTTCCCATCTGTCCGTCGGGAAGTCCAACATCAAGACCGGAAGCGCCGATGATTGTATTGGGGCATTCTGCGAAATATTTGTCAAGGTTAGGCTTCTTTGCAGCTGCGATAGCGTTTCCGTAGCTGTCATTATTGATGCCATAACCGTCCATGATAACCAGTGCGATAGGTTTTCTGCTCATATATATTTTCCTTTCATTCTCTTTAAAAACACACTGCGAATCCGCGGAAGTCCCGCAGATTCGCAGAATTTTTATAACTTAGCCGTTTACAGCAGCCTGTACGATAGTGTTGAAATCCTCAGCCTTAAGGGAAGCTCCGCCGATAAGTCCACCGTCAACGTCGGGCTTAGCAAGAAGCTCTGCGCAGTTCTTTGCGTTCATGGAGCCGCCATACTGAATGGTAACAGCGTCTGCAGTTGCAGCGTCATAGATCTTAGCGAGAGTTGCACGGATAAATGCGCATACCTCCTGAGCCTGATCTGCAGTAGCAGTCTTGCCAGTACCGATAGCCCATACAGGCTCGTAAGCGATAACAGTCTTCTTAACATCCTCAGCGGAAACATCATAGAGGTCAAGCTTGATCTGACGAGCGATAACCTCCTCGGTGATACCGCACTCGCGCTCCCAGAGAAGCTCGCCTACGCATACGATAGGCTTGAGGCCAGCAGCAAGAGCAGCCTTAGTTCTCTTGTTAACGGTCTCGTCGGTCTCGCCGAAATACTGTCTTCTCTCGGAGTGGCCTACAACAACGTACTCAACGCCTACTTCGGTGAGCATATCAGCGGAAATTTCGCCTGTAAAAGCGCCGCTCTTCTCGAAGTGAACGTTCTCAGCGCCAACCTTGACGTTGGAGCCTGCAGTTGCAGCTACTGCTGTTTCAAGATTTGTAAAGGGAACGCAGGCGATGACCTCTACCTTGCCTTCTGCATTGGCAACCAGGGGCTTGATAGCTTCGAGAAGCTCCTTAGCCTCGGGGCGGGTCTTGTTCATTTTCCAGTTTCCTGCGATAATTGCTTTTCTGAGTGACTTGTTCATTTTACATACTCCTTTTTATTATTATCGGATCGGGTAATTATATACCGAACCGCAGAATATCATCTTATATATTATAGCACATATTGCCGGGCAATATATGGATTTTTTATGAATAATCGACCAATTATTAAAAAAGCTATATAACTGATAAAAAATCAGCAGCAGAAAAGTATCATTTTCAATTGACAACATATCCGGATTCATATATAATAGTAGTAATACTATAGCACGCGAAAGGAAATATTATGAAAAAGCTTTTGTTCAATTCCGGCTGGTACTACTCCGCGCTTCCCGTCTACTCGGACTATACCGCAGCAGCCGATTTTACCCCCGTGGATATCCCCCACGATATGCTCATTCACGACAGCAATAATTTGTACAAGGACTGCACAGGCGTGTATAAGAAGGAGTTTATCCTTGACAGCCCGCAGGACAAGCAGATTCTGCTCTGCTTTGACGGAGTATATCCAGTCTGCGAGGTCTATCTCAATGATGAGCTTATCCGCTCACATACCTACGGCTACTCCACATTTTACGCTGACCTTACGGGAAGGCTCGCCGACGGAAAAAATACACTCATAGTCAAGGTGGACCATAAGGCGCCTAATTCCCGCTGGTATTCGGGGGCGGGCATCTTCCGCGATGTGACGCTGTATATCGCCGATGGTGACTATATCGTCCCCGACAGCGTATACATACACACAGACATGCGCCCCGACGGAGCCTTTGAGGTGACCGTATCTGCAGAGGTATGCGGCAGCGATGATATCACTGTGCTTCACACTATCACCGATATTGACGGTGAATTTGTGGCAGAATGTGAATATCCCCTGTCCGAAGAAGCCGGGAAAATAACTGTGGAGCGTCCCCGTCTCTGGGACGTCACATCACCGTACCTT
>CAMEYZ010000094.1 GCA_945947715.1 uncultured Clostridia bacterium
CTCCTGCGGTTGGTTGGAGTAGTATTTCCTGCACGTTGCGAAAAGAACGATCGCCGTGACAACATCGGCACAGAATATAAAGGACAAAATCCCCGAAATGACAGCACATTTCTTTGATATAACTCCGCCTTTATACATGTTTATCATGCATCCGACAGCGTATATACCCGAAATTGCAATATTGCATATATCGGCAGAAAGTACGAGAATTATAGAAGCTGCGGCGATACCAATTCCCCAGACGCTTGCCAGCGCTCCCACGAACAATCCCAGAAACGCTGCAATAAAATTAAAGACATAGGCTGGGATATGGACTGCCTTGATGATAAGAGCGTTTTTTATGGCTTCATAAGGGGATATTTTTCCCTTTGCTGCGTATATGGCAGAGATAACTGCGCATACGGAGCAGCATATCCCGAAGAGCTTCCACAGGACAGAAAAGACTGCGATGAAGGTGTCTGCGGAGGTGTCGGGAAACAGTGCATTCACAGCTGCGGCTATCAGAAGGAATATAGGCAGACTGTAGGGAAACAATATCACCGGAAGCAATATCATTTTTTTCTTCATGGCAGAAACGTCCTTTGTTAATTATTTACGGGCAGTTACCGATATTATCATTATACATTATCATTTTAAAATTGTCAATTGAAAAAAGCTGCGGCAGGAAAACTCCGCCGCAGCTTTATCAAGCGATTTGTATTAAGAATTAATATTTACGCTTACGAGCAGCCTCAGACTTCTTCTTGCGCTTTACCGAAGGCTTTTCGTAGTGTTCTCTTTTACGGACCTCAGCTATAACGCCGTCCTTTGCACAGCTTCTCTTGAAGCGCTTCAGAGCGGTCTCCAGAGACTCGTTCTTTCCGACTTTAATTTCTGCCATTTTGTTCCCTCCCTTTGTCCCTACGACAGAGGATTATATAATGCACGCCGAAAATATCCGCATAGCTGCAGGATCGGCTGTCATTAATATGAATCCGCAGAATTTTCCGCGCACGTCATGCGCAAAAAATTTCACCCGAACAATTATCTCACGAAAAAAATGTGTCAAATAACCGTTCGGCAGACAGTATATAAGATATAACTATTACATTATACTATATATCTTCTGTTCTGTCAAGTCTGAACCGAAAAATTTTTTACAATTTTTCTTGAACGACTTTGTAGTTTTTTCACAAATCATCAAATGCAGAAGAGTCTCCGACGCAGATTTCTGCGCCGGAACACTCCTATAATTATGGTTTTACTTTGCAACGATGTTGCATATCCTGCCCTTGACGTAGATCTCCTTGACGATGTTCTTGCCTGCGATAGCCGCAGCTACGTCGGGATTAGCCTTTGCCTTTGCAAGAGCAGACTCCTGGTCCTCGTCAACGCCCACAAATATCTTTCCTCTGAGCTTACCGTTGACCTGAACAGCTATCTCGATAGTGTCCACTTCAAGCTCCTTTTCGTCATATGTGGGCCAGGACTCGTAAGCAATGGTGTTGTCGTGACCGAGTATGCTCCACATCTCCTCGCACACGTGAGGAGTTACCGGAGAAAGAAGCTTTATGATGCCTTCAGCGTATTCCCTTGGGCATTTTCCTGCCTTATAGGCAGCGTTCATAAATATCATAAGCTGGCTTATGGCAGTGTTGAAGGCCAGCGCCTCAAAGTCGTTTGTGACCTTCTTTACGGTCTGATGATAAACTCTTGTAAGAGTGCCGTCATTGTCCTCGGTGAGGTTTGAAGGCTCGGTGAAGAAATTCCATACTCTTGTGATGAACTTCTTTGCGCCCTCAACGCCGGAGCTGCTCCAGGGCTTCGAGACCTCAAGGGGACCCATGAACATTTCGTAAAGTCTGAGAGTATCAGCGCCATAATCTCTTACGATATCGCTGGGATTAACAACGTATTCAGGATATCTCTTGCCCATTTTTATGCCGTTCTCGCCAAGTATCATTCCCTGGTGAACAAGCTTTTTGAAGGGCTCCTTTGTGGGAGCAAGCCCCTTGTCATAGAGATATCTGTTCCAGATTCGGGAGTACATAAGATGACCTACCGCATGCTCAGGACCGCCGATGTAAAGGTCAACGGGCATCCAGTGCTTTAAAAGCTCGGGGTCTGCGAACTCCTTGTCGTTGTCGGGGTCGATATATCTGAAGTAGTACCAGCTTGAGCCTGCGGAGCCGGGCATCGTGGAGGTTTCTCTTGTACCCTTTACGCCGTTTTTGTCGTACTGCTTCCATTCTGTGGCATTTTCCAGAGGAGCCTTGCCGTTTTTGCCCTTGTAATCCTCCAGCTCGGGAAGAATGAGGGGGAGCTCTTCATCATCAAGCACGTGTATCTCGCCGTTTTCAGTGTGGACCACGGGAACAGGCTCGCCCCAGTAGCGCTGACGGGCAAATATCCACTCTCTGAAATGATAGTTGGTGGTGCGCTTTGCAACGCCCATTTTTTCCAGCTTGCAGGTGATAGCCTCCTTTGCCTCTTCAACGGTGAGTCCGGTAAACTCCTCGGAGTTGATGAGCTTATAGCCCTTGCCCAGATAATCGCCCTTTTCGAAAGCCTTTCCGGACACGTCAACATGTCCCAGCTTTTCATCCCCGTCGATGACCTGGATCATATCAATGTTATGAGCTATGGCATACTCAAAGTCACGCTGGTCGTGAGAGGGTACAGCCATAACTGCGCCTGTGCCGTAGCTTGCAAGCACGAAGTCGCCGATGAACATTCTGACTTCCTTGCCATTTACGGGATTTATGCAGGTAACGCCCTTAAGCTCACAGCCGGACTTGGTCTTGTTGAGCTCGGTGCGGTCCATATCATTTTTCTTTAAGGTTTCGTCGATGTATGCCTGTACCTCTTCCTTGTTGGTGATGCGGGGCATGAGCTCCTTGACGATATCACCGTCGGGAGCAAGCACCATAAAGGTGATGCCATAGATAGTCTCGATACAGGTGGTGTAGATGCTGAAATCGCCTCCGCCTACGATGTCGAACTTGACCTCAACGCCGGTGGATTTGCCTATCCAGTTGCGCTGCATTGCCTTTGTCGACTCGGGCCAGTCTATCTCGTCCAGTCCTTCAAGAAGCTTTTCCGCAAAAGCAGGCTGGTCGATGACCCACTGCTTCATATTCTTTCTTACAACAGGATATCCGCCGCGCTCGGATTTTCCGTCGATGACCTCGTCATTGGAAAGCACGGTGCCCAGCTCCTCGCACCAGTTTACGGGCATATCCACATACTTTGCATAACCGTCCAGATAGAGCTGCTTGAATATCCACTGAGTCCACTTGTAGAACTTGGGGTCGGAGGTGGCTATCATTTTTGACCAGTCATAGTCAAAGCCCAGCTCCTTAAGCTGCTTTGAGAAGGTCTTGATGTTCTCCTGAGTAAAGCCGTTGGGGTGATTGCCAGTAGTGACTGCATACTGCTCTGCAGGCAGACCAAAGGAGTCATATCCCATAGGGTGCAGAACGTTGTAGCCCTGCATTCTCTTCATACGGGAGACAATATCGGTAGCGGTATAGCCCTCGGGGTGACCTGCATGAAGACCTACTCCGGAAGGGTAGGGGAACATATCCAGCACGTAATACTTAGGCTTTGAGAAATCCCAGACATCGGTCTTGAAGGTCTCATTTTCCTCCCAGTATTTCTGCCATTTTGCTTCAATTCTGGCATAATCATATTTTTCCATTTTTGAATCATTCCTTTTTATTTAAATCTCTTGCCTAAAGAGTTAAGCTTTTTTCGTTTTTCGGAGGCGGCGTGAAGTCTGTCCATTCGGTTGTGGAAATTAAAGAAGCCGTTGACATTTTTATCGGAAATAAGTATGAGCATAGAAATAAGCTCTGCTGCGCCGCCGATAAAGCAGATGATAAGTACAGCCGCCGTTCCACGTCCGCTGCCGGGGAGGGCGATCATGCGGCATACGCACAGCACTATCGGGATAATTGCTGCGATGACTGCCGTATAGCGGGCATAGCTTTTGCCCGACCACATCTTTATGCAGGCAAAAACGGTAACTGCCGCTCCTGCCGCGCTGATGATGCCAAAGATAAGGCTGTGGCTGAGTATCCACAGTACAAGGTCTGCGCAGGAAACTGCAATCATAATGACCGAGATCATGCGGACTGTTTTTTTGCCCTTAAGAAAGCTGTCGGAATTATGGGTGGGTAATTTTTTGTCCGAAATGGGGATATCCGCCGAATTTTCAAGTATTTCGGCGTAATCCTCCTCGTCGAGAATGGTGCTGTATTCCTCGTCCTTTATTTCAGCCATTTTGAGATATCAATATCCTCTCCGTCGCTCCAGAGACGTTCAAGAGAGTAGAACTCCCGCTGCTCCTTGTTGAACACATGGACAACAACGTCGGTATAATCGAGAATTATCCAGTTGGAGCCGTTATTTCCCTGAACGCTGTCCGGGGAGATTTTTGCCTGTTCCTTCATCTGATATTCCGTTTCGTCCGCCAGCGAGCGGGTCTGCGTATTGGATGTTCCGTCAGCGATGACGAAATAGTCCGCGAGAATAGTCAGATCCCGTACCTTAATTACCCTTATATCCTCCGCTTTCTTGCTGTCAAGAGCCTTGACGATTATTTCAAGCTTCTGTTCTGCGGTCATTATCATATTACTTCCTTTCGTGAGCGGTTTGCTTATCAAACCTTTACTGTGCGCTGCTTTTCGATGGACAGCGCGGCGTATTCGTTGTATGCTTCAACGGTGTGGTGAGGCAGACGTGAGCATTTGCCCACCACGTCGGTTATGCTGAAGCTGAGTGCTTCGAGCATTGCAGCGTCGATATCCGCAAAGGCGGAGCGGCGCATTTTTTCAACATCCTTGTAGGTCCTGTCATCGGAGATAAGGTCGGCAAGATATACCGCCTTTTCCACATCGGACATGCCTGCTCTTCCTATAGTATGATACCTTACGGCATTTAAAATATCCTCATCGTGTATGCCCAGCACATTTTCGCAGTACCAGGAGCCTGCGGGCGCATGGAATAGCGGGGGAGTGAGAAGCTCCTCGGCGCAGACTGCTCGGTCGCAGTTTTTCACCATTTCCAGCTGTTCGTCCTTGGGCAGCTCCTTGCAGATATCGTGAACAAGTCCAGCAAGATAGCATCTGTCCTTGTCAAGACCGTACCGATCGGCAAGCTTCATTGCAGAGTCCGCCACGTTCATGCTGTGGGTGAATCTTTTCTTGGAAAGACGTATTTTTAAAATATCCTTAAGCTCTTCCACAGAATACATTTCGGAAGCCTCCCTCATTATTATATGCTGTACAGCTTATTATCCTTAATATACCGGGCCACTGCCTCTGGGACATAGGTGGAAAAATCTCCGCCCTCCCTGATAAGCCTTCGTATCTCGGTAGAGGATATCTCAAAGGGCTCGCAGTCAACAGTGACCACCTCGCCATAGGGCAGAACGTCCTCCGCAAATTTTCGGATATTCAGCCTGTCCTCCTCGGAGCGTGCTGCTGCAGCTATAGTGCAAAGCTGCATTATTTCGGGGAAATTTTTCCACGTGGGCAGTGTGTGGAGCGAATCGCTTCCAACTATAAAATACAGCTTTTCATCGGGGAAAACGCTGTGAAAATGCCTTAATGTGTTGACGGTATAGCTGATCCCCTCTGATCGCAGCTCATAGTCGGACACCTCAGCCGTGGCTATATGACCGAAAGCCGCTCTGCACATATTGAGCCTATGAAAGCCGTCCGCATATTTTTCCCCGTCCTGCTTGAAGGGGGAGATGTATGCGGGTACGATTATTATCCTGTCAGCGGATATCCCCTTGTTCAGGATATTTTCCGCCAGTCTCACATGACCATTATGGACAGGATTGAAGCTTCCTCCGAAAATGGCAATGCTCAATTTCTCTTTTTCCTTTTAGGCTTCGGCTTGTCCGTACCTCTGCCGATTCCCTTGGGAGCGGGCTTCACAGCCTTTTTGCCGGTAGCGAGGTCGATCTGCGGGTCCTGGGGATTTCTCTTGAAGAGAACCACCTTGCTGCCGATGACCTGTACCACCTCAGAGCGTGTCCTTTCGGAGAGCTCAGCTGCGGCCTCCTGTGCCGATACCATTGAGTTATCCAGCACCTTTATCTTGACGAGCTCCCTTGCCTTCAAGGCATCGGATATCTGCTCGATCATATTATCATTAATGCCGCCCTTGCCCACCTGAAAGATAGTATCCTCAGTCTGAGCGGCGCCCTTTAAAGCTGAACGCTGTTTGCTTGTAAGCATATCGTATATCCTTTCGGTCGGAATGTCTGTATCATCAAAAAACATACTTATATTTTAATACAAAAGTCACCCTGTTGTCAATAGTTTGTTTTGAAAATGTGGAAATAGCAACAATTTTTTAATATAAACACAACATTTTAACGGCAGAAAAGTTCATTCAGAGCAGAAAAGCTGCCGATGCTTTCGTCGCAGCGGTCTGCGGTGCCGAAGCCGTATGCGGCATGGATAAACTTCATACCTGCGTAATATGCGCTGTCGCAGTCGCCCTGGGTATCTCCCACGTAGGTACCGTCTGTGATATTGTTTTTTTCGGCGATAAGCTTTATGTTATCGCCCTTTGAAAGATGATTGTCTCCCCAGCAGATGTGGTCGGTAAAAAACCTATCCAGCGAGTAGTATTTCAGAAAGCACTCGATATATCCTGACTGGCAGTTGCTGACGATAAACAGCCTGTGCTTTTTCCGAAGCTCGGCAAGAGTTTCCTCAACGCCATCGTATAGCCTTCCGCCGTGGTCAAGGAGATAGTCGTTTTCGTGGCTGCTGCACAGCTCCATAATTTCCATGCGGCGGGCTTTGGACGTGTTCCCGAAGAATTTATCGGCGATAACGTCCATGGTAAGTCCCATTATGCCCTGGATATCCTTTGCTGTGAGTCTAATATCAAGGCTGTCGGGGAGGGTCTCGATGACCTCGTTCCACGACTGGGCAACGCTTTCTGAGCTGTCCCAGAGAGTTCCGTCCATGTCAAAAATCAAGCTTTCGGTGTTCATATGGATATCCTTCCTTTATATCAGACTAATTATAAGATTTACCAAAAATGCCGAAATACACGCACCTGCGGCGGCAATTGTCAAGGATTTTCCCTTAAGGGAAAGACCTGCTGCGGCAGCAAATCCCGCGGCGGCGCTTATCCACGAGCCGGTTGCGTAAAACACTGCAGGCACGGTCATTGCAGACAGCGCAGCATACGGCATGTAAAACAGAAAGCTGTTCACAAGCTTTGACTTTATTTTTTGGCGTATCAGCACAGCAGGCAGCATTCTCACCAGATAGGTGACTATCGCCATTACTGCTATGTAAATAAAAATATTTCCGCTCATCATTCATGCTCCTTTTCGTCCGACGTGGGAACGGGGAATATCAGCGCAGCCGCCAGAGAAGCGACAATAGTGCAGATTATCACAGCAAATCCCGACGAGATAAAATCCAGAGCAGGCAGATAATATATCAGACAGCTCAGCGCCGCCGCTGAAAGGGCAGTGAAAAGTATCCCCTTGTTTTTGGTGGCAGGAGGAACTACTATTGCAATGAACATGCTGTAAAGTGCGATTCCCAGAGCGTCGCAGACTGATGCGGGGAGAATATTTCCCGCAGCAGCTCCGAGGAATGTGCCGAGAGTCCAGAAAAGTATGGGCAGTATCATGAGCCCGTACATAAAGGAGCGGTTGATATTGCCGGGCTTTCCTGCGGCAACTGCATAAATTTCGTCGGTTACTGCGAATGAGGTGGTCAGTCTGTGGAAAAGGGTGAAGCTTTCGTCCATTTTCTGCGTAAGGCTGATGCTCATCAGCGAGTACCGCAGATTTATGACCAGCTGAGATATTGCCGTTTCGATATATGTACCCCCTGCGGCGATTATGGAGATTCCCGCCGCCTCGCCTGCGGAGGTCACGTTGAAAAGGGATAATGCTGCCGCTTCAAGAGGAGTTATTCCGCATGCCGCGGCTGTAATACCCACTCCGAAGGACACGGACAGATATCCCAGTGCTATAGGGATACT
>CAMEYZ010000095.1 GCA_945947715.1 uncultured Clostridia bacterium
AAGCGTTGAGCTTCTTAGCAAGCTGAGACTTCTTTCTCGCAGCATTGTTCTTGTGAAGAATACCCTTAGCGGCAGCCTGGTCAACCTTCTTGATAGCAAGCTTGATTGCAGCAGCGTCCTCTGTATTAGCGTTCTTAAGAACAGTCTTGAGGTTGCTCTTGATCATCTTATTCTTTAAAGTCTTGGCCTTGATAACCTTAACTCTCTTCTTTGCGGATTTGATGTTTGGCATTGCTGAACACCTCCTTAAACTTTAGTTCTGCGTGCGCAGTCATACAGGACATATCGCATAGCGATAAAGACACGTTCCCTGCGGAGTGTAAATGACAACCACTCCGACAATACGCACAGCCTTAACTATAATATTAACATTTAATCGTCCATTTTTCAAGTGTTTTCGGCAATTTTGCATGTAGAAATTTTCATTTCAAACGCGCATATTTTTTGGCGTTTTGTACAAAATACCGATGTATATATAAAATACAGCGAAAGGACAAGATCATCATGTCAATAAGAACCGATTTAGCAGTTGAATGTATCGACCCGGAAAGCCGCACTCTACCCAAGGGGATAAAGCGGAAGCTGCGCAAAAGCTCCGTATGCACCATAACGGAGATAATCATCACAGATGAAATGGCAGGACTTCGGATAGGCAAGACCCGGGGACGCTATATCACCGTGGAGACCGACCGCCTGTCCGCCCATCCCTCCGACTTCGAGGAGCAGGCGGAAAATATCGCCGACGAGATAAAGGGTATCGCCGACAATACCGAACGAGTTCTCGTAGCAGGACTGGGCAACCGAAACATCACACCCGATGCACTGGGACCCATTGCGGCCTCGCAGATAATCGCCACCCGGCATATCAATGGAATGTCAGGGCTGCCTGATATGTCGGAGGTAACGGTAGTCTCCCCGGGAGTGACAGGCCAGACGGGTATTGAAGCAGCAGAGCAGCTGTCTGCGGTATGCAGCACGGTAAATCCCACGCTGCTTATCGTCATAGACGCCCTTGCCTGCTCGGATATCTCACGGCTGGGAACGACTATCCAGATAACCGACACAGGCATCTCTCCGGGCTCGGGAGTGCAGAACCGCCGCAAGGAGATATCGCGGATAACCATGGGCGTGCCGGTGGTAGCGATAGGAGTGCCGACGGTGATAGACATGCACACGGCAGTGGAAAACATCACAGGAAAGGCTCCCGAAAAGCATCTGCCGAACATGATGATAACTCCCCGTGACATAGACGAGCTTATCCGCCGCACAGCTAAGCTTATCGCATTTGCAGTAAATCGGGCGGTGCAGAAAAATCTTTCCGACGAGGAAATAATTTCGCTGATGTAACACAGCAAGTCCGTTTTTCGGGCTTGTACATACAATTTTTGAATAGTAAGCTCCCCGATAAATGGAAATTTATCTCTATTAGTGAATGGTGAAGAGTGATTATATTTCAAAATATTCACTTTTCACTATTCACTCTTCACTAACTATCATTTTTTTGCCATGCCATACAGCTTTTTCATCGGACAGGCACCGTCCCGATTTTTAGTTTACAAATTATAAAAAATTTTAAAATAATATTGAAATTTATAGCAAAATATGTTACTATATAATAAATAAAGCTATCATAAGAAAGGAGCAGGATAATGGACAAGCGCAAAAATGAAAATAGCGATAAGATCAATCAGATAAAACTGATAATGATATTCGGCTATGCGCTGATAGTTATTATTGCCGCTATATTTATGGCGTTTTTCACCATAAGAAAAAATGATATGGTACTTAAATCAAAGGTCAGCGACCTTACATATGCCCTTAATGTCCAGATGAAGCTGAATATCAACACCTATCTTTCAAAGCTGGAATCCATCTCGACATTAGTTTTTGGCACGGACGAGATAGTAAATTACTATTCATCTGATGAAAATTCCGATCAATATGAGGCTCTCAATACGTAAAAGATAATCTCAGACAAGCTTTACGACCTGTGCATAATGGAAAATTATGTTGATTTTTTCATAGTTTACAGCGATGACCATACTGTGGGCAAGGTGTCAAACGGGACCACAAAGCTCTAAGGCGATGACCTTTACAATGACATGGCACAGACCGTTACAAGAAACCGCTGTTATCCCTTTCTGCGGCGATGCTTCTGCTGACCTCCTGCGGCTCGGAGCCGGTGGTCATCACCCAGGACGAGTACACTGAGATATCCCTTTCATGGTGGGGAAACGACACCCGCACCGAATATACTCTTGCGGCAGTGAAGGAGTTTGAACAGCTCCACCCCGATATCCGCGTAAAATGCAGCTACTCGGAATGGTCAGGCTATCAGACAAGATACAATATCCAGATGATGTCTGACACAGAATCCGATGTCATGCTCATAAACTTTTCCTGGCTGGACAAATACTCCGCCGACGGAAACGGATATTACGATATCTATGAGCTGAACGATAATTTTGACCTCTCACAGTTTTCGGAAAGCGAGCTGAGCTTCGGCATAAGAAACGGAAAGCTCAACGCCATTCCCATAGCGCTGAACACTCAAACTGTATATTACAACAAAACTATCTATGACCGTTACAATCTGGCGCTGCCCGAGACCTGGGATGACCTTTTTAGTGCGGCAGAGGTAATGGGAGACGAGACCTATCCTATCGCAATGCCTGCCAAATCTGCGATGTTCTTCATAACCGCCTACACCGAACAGATAAGCGGAAAGCCCTTCATGTCGGAGGACGACAGGCTGGGCTTTGGCGCACAAGAGCTGGGGATAATGCTTAATTTTACGTGGAGCTTATCAACGGCCATATTATGCCCCAGGTGGAATATTTTGATAAGAGCGATATCCGGAATGGAACCTATGCCGGAGCTGTGGCTTGGCTCAGCGATGCGGAAAACTATATGGGTCCCGCCCGTGAGGACGGAAACGAGATAGTCGTGGGCAGCTACACAGGCTGTACCGACGATGTCAGGGGCTGGTATACAAAGCCTGCGACGCTCTACGCAGTAAGTGCCAAGACCGAACACCCCGAAAAAGCAGCTCTGCTCCTGGATTTTCTCCTTAACAGCGATGAAATATCCGAGCTCCAGGGCATTGAAAAGGGTATTCCCCTGAGCCGTTCCTCCAGAGCCTATCTTGAACAGCATGATATGCTTAAGGGCCTTCACTATGATGCCTTTCAGCTAATGAGTGAAAACATTGATTCAATGGCACTTATCCATCCCTTTATGGAGGACACAGATATGCTCGATGCTTTCCAGGAGGCCTGCAATGCAGTGCTTTACGGCAAGTCCTCCTCCGAGGAAAAGGCTGCGGAGCTTTATGAGCAGTTTGATGCGATACTTAACGGATAGCTGTTTATACTATTGCTCCGATAATGAGTTGATAGGGCAGGTGGTTTAGTGCGCAGATTTTTCTGCACTTTGAGTGGAGGTCCGTTCAGCTGTGAATTTTTGTATTGATGGCATTCAGCTTGTTTTTTAACATTAAATATTGGATGAACCATACAAATACAAACGAGGCAACAAATATTCCTATATATCCGAGTACGCCTGCTGCCGAATGTTCCATCCAGCTTGTGAAATATGCAATAGGAAGAGTAGCAATTGCATAAATCCCAAAACATATCCCTGTCTGTACAGCTAAATTCAGTTTGTCATTTTCCCATATCAGCGATGCACCTGCATATCCTATACCCATGATGCCACAAAGTAAGGTTTGTATTGCGGCTGCTCCGGCTTCGTTTCCGACAATTGAAATAAATTTGGGAGTACATACAATAAATTCCCCATTCCCTGCAATCAGCGAAATCAGCACGCTGATCATCTGACCTATTGCGATGCCGACAAAAAATCCCAATACGGTTCTTTCGATAGCTTTCTTTTTCATAATAACACCTCATACACCTAAAATTTTCTTGATTTTCGAAACATATCTCCTTGATACATAGGTTACAGTCGAATCGGAAAACGAAACGCATATCGTTCCCACAAAGCTCATATCAAAGTGTTTTACCTTGCGGAGATTGATGATCTCCGAATTGGAGATACGCACAAATTTTGACTGATCAAGACGCTCTTCGATCTCATAAAGCCGCTGACGGAGGAAAAATTCACCGCTGTCCGTTGCGGCAATGATCTTTCCGCCGCTTGAATATACCCGTATGATCTCGTCCTCCTTAAGGATATGCAGAATGTTGTCCTGAAAACCTGCTATTACCTGCGGAGCTTCGTCCGATATCCTTGATACAACAGTGCTGATCTCATCTGTCACTTTATCTGTCAGGACAATGATCTTCGGCATCTTATACTCCGAATTGATTTTTATTTCGATATCCACAGCCTCACCTCCTTGCTGTTAACTACATTATATATTTTATTATCGTCAATTGCAACAGATTTTTAATAAGTGGTCGTTTTCGAAATATATATGGTCATTTTCACCTCGGAGATGATCTTTCCGCTGAAGCTATATTCTTGTTTCCCGCAAATAACGGAAAAAGATATTCATTATCCGAACACATTCTTACATGAACACAGCTTATGGACAGGCAGTCTTTTTATAGGTCTGGGCTGTTCATTTTCTCCGTTTACCTTGACATCAAGCCGATTTTTTATTATAATATAATAAAAGTCTTGCAAAGGGTAAACTAAAATGAACAAAAATGATATCATTGAGCTTAAAATAGATTCCATATCCTCCGACGGAAATGGCGTGGGAAAATATAACGGCATGGCAGTTTTTGTGCCGAACACTGCTCCCGGAGATGTTATTTCCTGCAAAATCGTCAAGGTCTGCAAAAGCTACTGCTTCGGCATCACTGACAAGCTGATAGCTCCCTCTCCCGACCGTGCAGATAACGATAGCTGCCCTGTTTCGACGAAATGCGGCGGCTGTGTTTTCCGTCATATAGATTATTCGGCGGAGCTTAGGGAAAAGGACAATATCGTCCGGAATGCATTTTCCCGTCTGGGCGGACTGGATATCCCCTTCGAGGATATCCTGGGCTGCAATTCCCCAGAGCGTTACAGAAACAAGGCGCAGTATCCCCTGACCTATGAAAACGGTAAGACAGTCTGCGGATTCTACGCTCCAAGAAGTCACCGTGTCATACCCTGCTGTGACTGCGTTCTGCAGCCCGGAATTTTCGCGGATATCACCAAGGAAATATGCTCCTATATCGACAAGAAGCATATCCCTCTGTACGACGAAAAAAACGGAAAGGGACTTGTCCGTCACATCTATCTGCGCCGGGGATTTCACAGCGGAGAGATAATGGTCTGTCTTATAGTTACCGCTCCCAAAACAAATTTGTTTCGTGAGCTGGGAGATATCCTCACTGAAAAATTCCCCGATATAAAAAGCTTTGTGCTGAATATCAATCCCAAAAATACCAACGTTATCACAGGAGATAAATGCATCACCGTTAAGGGTACGGACAACATTTCCGATATAATGTGCGGCAGAAAAATAAATATCTCACCTCTGTCCTTCTATCAGGTGAACACCGAACAGGCTGAACGGCTGTACAGCATCGCCCGCGAATACGCTGACCTCAAAGGCGGAGAAACTCTGCTGGACCTGTACTGCGGCGCAGGAACAGTGGGGCTTTCCATGGCAGATTCTGTGGGAAAGCTGATTGGCGGCGAGATAATCCCACAGGCAGTGGAAAATGCCGCCGAAAATGCAAGGCTCAACAACATCAACAACTGCGAGTTCATCTGCGGCGACGCAGGAAAGATCGCTGCTGAGCTGGCTGAAAAGGATATCCGTCCTGACGTTATCATAATTGACCCTCCCAGAAAGGGCGCTGACGAGCTCACTCTGTCCTCAATAGTGAAGATGTCCCCAAAACGGGTGGTGATGATATCCTGCAACCCCGCCACAGCAGCACGGGACACGGCATATCTGTGCGCTCACGGATACAGAGCTGACCGCGCAAGAGCAGTGGATATGTTTCCTCGGACGGGGCATGTTGAAACGGTATGCTTATTGTCCAAACTCAAAAGTGACTAACATATCGAGGTTGAGCTGAAAACGGACGAGCTTGATCTGACCTCTGCGGAAAGCAAGGCTACTTATGATGAGATCAAGGCGTATGTCAAGGAACACACGGGCTTGACGGTATCTTCGCTGAATATTGCACAGGTGAAGCAGAAGTGCAGTATTACCCCGAGGGAGAATTATAACAAGGCGAAGTCAAAAGACTCCCGACAGCCGAAGTGTACTAAGGAGAAGGAAGAGGCTATTGTTGAGGCTTTGAGGTATTTTAAGATGATTAGGTAAAGGTTCACCCGACTGCAAGATGTGTTTGCGGGCAGGTGAATTCTTTTGTTGTTTTTATTACAGCTGAAAGACGGCTGTACTGCAGACAGAGCTTGAGCGTTACTGCTCTTAACGGATTTATTTGGTAATATCTGCACAAATAATTTAATGGAAATATATGTTATAATGCACAATAGCACAAGGATATTCCTTATTAACCCCATTGTGCACTATAAACAAAAATGAGACCAGCTATGTATTATGCCCATTCCGCCAATTCGGCGGGAAAACCTGAACCTCTCGAAGAACATCTGAGAAAAACAGCAGTCCTTGCGGAAATTTTTGCAAGTGCTTTTGGTGAAGGAAATGCAGGAAAGCTGATGGGCTGGTATCATAATCTGGGAAAAGCATCTGTTTTGTTTCAGGACGTACTTAAGCATAGCGAGCATAATGTAAATCACGCTGCTGCGGGTGCTTGGATAGCTGGTCGGCTTGACAAGCAATCGACAAGGGCGATTTACGGACATCATGACGGATTGGTATGGTTTATCGGCTCCGATATTGACAGGTCGATCAATGAGGAAGGCTCACAGGACACGCAAAAGGGAAAGCGATTTTCCGTTTCGGGAAATGCACAGTATAAGGAGCTGTCAAATTACTACAGGACCCTGACCGATATTCCAAAAACAAGACCCGCTCTGAACAAGGACGCCGATTCATTTTACAAACACCTGCCCGAAATGCTGCATACGAGAATGCTTCTGTCCTGCCTCCTTGTGTCTACCTCCTGCATAGAAGCGGGCGTTGATTTGGATTTTTCCAAAATGTATCGTGCTCTGGCACCTCTTGAAGCGATAGTACAATATGCAGTCAGCTGCAACAGAAACGGCAGGGGCAGCGGTGAGAGAGAATTATTTGATGAGCTGAGCGGGCTGTCATCTCAGATAATGTTTGCTATAATGCACAACACTCCCTTCCCGATACAGTGGCAGCAAGCGCAAGAAAATCAAAGAAATCGGAGGAATAGATCATGGCAATCGAAAACAGATATGAATTTATGTTCTACATTCAGTGAATCAACGGAAATCCAAACGGCGATCCCGATATGGGCAACGCTCCACGAATGGATTCCGAGGATATGCACGGTTACATCACTGATGTGGCTATAAAGCGCCGCATACGCAACTTCTTCTTCCAGTACATATTGCCAGAAACCGTCCGAACATAGGAGAAATGCGTTGACATCATCTTTTTTCTTTACTGAATAAGCCGGGCTTACAGAAGGCTTGATTTTTTCTTCGTCAACGCTAATGCTCTGACAAGTCTGCTGCGATCTGTATCTGAACGAATCTGCGTTTCGGTTATCTCTCCCATAGCCACCTTTATCTGCGATACGCTGTGATCCTTTGTCTGCGATACTATCCTTCCATTGATAAAGTGATACAAGCGAGAATCACCGATATGTGCCCAAATATATTTTCGTTTATCAATATCCGCAGAAAATACGACAGCAGTGCTTTTCATTTTTACAGTTTTTGTTTGACAAGCAAGTATGCTTCGGTTAGCCTGCTCAAGCACTTCATTCATTTGTCCGATGTTAAGCGATGTAACCTTATCAAAATTATCGGATATGGTTTTTACTGCAGCTTCCGAGGCGGTTTTTCCTTGTCCGCAGCCACCCAACCCGTCTGCAACGACTGCTGCAAGCCTGCCGTTTTCAGACTTAAC
>CAMEYZ010000096.1 GCA_945947715.1 uncultured Clostridia bacterium
CGGAGATAAATCGCATAATCCTCCGCACCGCCGAGATACTCCGGGAGGAGGGCTCTGACTGGGCGGATATCCTGCCCATATCGAAAACACTCCCTTTCTCCGTTGACAATACCAACGAAAACAAGGTCACGGAAATGCGAAAGCAGATCGGCGTGCAGATATATGCCACTCCCGACGAGTGCGTTGCCGCAATGTGCGACAATTATGGCATATCTGACGAGTATTCCGCTGAGGAAAAACGCCTTATCGCAGGCGTCAGATATACCATGGACAAGCGGAATTTCTCCGTGGCGAATACCTATACCTTCGCCGAGGACGTTTCCATGAACACTGTTATCAAGATAAAGGAAGCCTCCTTTGAGCTTGACGGTATTGATATCATCGAGGCTGCAGTGCGTACCTATGGCGACGGCGATGTGGTTCCCCACCTTATCGGAACGGTGGGCGCTATCGACGCTGAGGAATACGCCGAGCTTAAGTCCAAGGGCTACGCTATGGACGACAGCGTGGGCAAAAGCGGCATCGAGCTTGCTATGGAAAGCACTCTCCGCGGTCAGAAGGGCACACGAACTATCGAAATGCAGGACGGTCTCGCCGTTTCCGACATGGTCTCCGAGGATGCTGTCCCCGGAAATACGGTCAAGCTCACCGTTGACAGCGACTATCAGCGGGATGTACAGACTATCCTTGAAAATCATATATCCTGGCTCCAAAACCAGACTCTCCCCGATGCAGCCGGAACCAGCGCTGATGCGGGAGCTATTGTCGTTCTTAACGCCAAAACAGGCGCTCTGCTGGCTGCTGCCACTGCGCCCACATATAATCTCAACGACTATATCAACAACTACTCCGAGGTGGCCTCTCAGCCCAACTCTCCGCTGACAAACCGTGCGGTGAACGGACTGTACCGCCCCGGCTCCACCTTCAAGACCATTACTGCCACAGCTGCCCTGAACGAGGGGATAATCAACACAAATACCACTATCCGCTGCAACAGTGTCTATGACTACTGGGAGGACTACAAGCCCAAGTGCACGGGCTGGCATGGCTCTATCAACGTGGTCACCGCACTTAAGGAGTCCTGCAACATCTTCTTCTACGAGACGGGAAGGATTATGGGGATAGATACTCTCCGCAGCTATGCAGAGCTCTTCGGCTTCGGCGGCGAGGCGGGACTTGAAACGGGCAGAGGTCTCAAAAGAGGCTATATCGCCTGCCCTGAGACCTATGATATGCTTGGCATGGACTGGCAGGCGGGAAATATCGTACAGACCGCTATCGGACAGTCTGAGACTGCAGTAACTCCCCTCCAGATGGCATCTCAGGCAATGACCATCGCCAACAAGGGCACCCGCTATCAGACCTACATGGTGGACAGCGTTTACACCTATAACATGGAGGCTCTCGTTTCCAAAACTGAGCCCGTCGTTGCGTCTCAGATACCCGACAAGTCTGGCTATACCTTCGATACAGTTATCGCTGGAATGAAGCAGGCTGCGGATTTTACCGAGTACAACTACCCCAAGCCCCGTGAAAGCGATTATTATACAGGGAAATATCTTCTGTCCGACCTGCCCTATGCGGCGGCTATCAAGACGGGTACTCCCCAGATGACCTCCCAGGAGGACACCGGCTCGGCGTTTATCGGATTTTATCCCGCGGACGACCCTGAGATTGCATTTGCTGGCTTCATCGAGCATGGCGAATACTCCAAGTTTATGGTGAGACAGATAATTGAGGCCTATTACAATGAGGATTATGAGATAGCTCCCTTATCCGAGGGATATGTTCCCAAGGACCATGACCCCGCTGATGAGCTTGCCGATACCGACGACGCTGACGATATCACCGAGGAAAGCTATTACTATGAGGAAAGCTTCACCGAAACAGAGGCTCCCGAAGAGGTGGCAGAGGAAGTGACTGCCGAATCTGAGACGGAAACACAAACGGAAGCTGTGACCGATAGCGTTCAGACGGAAATAACCCCTGAAACCACGGAAACCATTCCTACAGAAGCTGAAACGGAAGAGTTCTCCTATACGCTGCCTCCTGCAGAAGTCACTGCTCCCACAACGCCTGTGGTGACAATGCCTCCTGTGACCGAGGATGAACCGACCGTTTCTGCTGCCGATACTGAGACCTCGGCTGCCGAAATAACCGAGGGCAGCACCGAAAATGAGGATATCCCCACGGATATGGATACTCCGCCTCCTGAAGACTGAACGGAAATTTTTGCAAGGCTTAAAAATGCACAAATTTCCGCTGTGCTTTTAATAGAAATATAACAAAATTGTGCAGAGAGGACAAAAATCCTTTGACTTTTCTGTATTTTGTGGTAAAATATAATTAACCGATAATGTTCATGGACAGAGTAAATTATTCTCTGCTCACGACAGAAGCACCGCAGAGCTTCTGCTGAAAAAATGTGCATTTAACTAATCTTCCGAAATCTGCGGAGAAATGGAGCTGTCATGTCAAAAATCATAGCTGTAACTTCAGGTAAAGGCGGAACGGGTAAATCCTCGATCTGCGCCGAACTGGGATTCGCCCTCGCAAAACAGGGTCACAGAACTTTGATCATTGAACTTGACTTCGGACTCAGATGCCTTGATATCATGCTGGGCGTAAGAGATGACATAACCTACGATCTGGGCTCGGTGCTCAAGGGCGAATGTGATATATACAAGGCTACTACTCAGGTAAAGCTTGCTACAAATCTTAGCATAGTCTGCGCTCCTGAGGACCCCTTCGCTAAGGTGGACGCTGATACGATAAAGAATATCTGCCAGGAAATGAGAAAGTATTACGAGTACATTATCGTGGATACCTCCGCTGGTACGAACGAAAGCGTTTTCGATGTTGTTGAACAGTCCGATCTTATCCTTATAAATACCACTCCTGACCCTATCTGCGTCCGCGACGCAAGAACCATGTCCGACGAGTTCTACAAGAGAGGTAACAAAAAACAGCGCCTTATTATCAATAAGGTTAACCCCGATATCTTTAAGGCGGACCTTATCGTCGATCTGGACGAGATCATCGACACTGTTGGTGTTCAGCTTATCGGCGTTATCCCCGACGATACCGCAGTTATCATCGCAACGGGCAAGGGCGAGCCTCTTCCCTCCTCCTCGCTGGCATTCAAGGCCTTCGATGCTATCTCCAAGCGCATCAAGGGCGAGGACGTTCCTCTGAGCTTCAAGGTGCTTCTCCAGTAACAAACATGTATTCTTAATTTATCGAATAAATCACGACCTAAATTTAAAATAAAGGAGATGTATTTTATCCCATGAACATTGCACTTATTGCGCATGATTCCAAGAAGGAGCTGATGGTCCAGTTCTGCATTGCTTACTGCGGAATACTTTCCCGACATAATATATGCGCAACGGGAACAACGGGAAAACAGGTCTCTCAGGCTACCGGACTTGAGATACAACGCTACCTGAGCGGTAGTCAGGGCGGCGGTCAGCAGATCGGTGCGAGAATTTCCTGCAATGAAATCGATTTGCTGCTCTTCTTCAGAGACCCCCTTTCACCTAAGCCCCACGAGCCCAACGATATGGACCTGCTGCGTCTCTGCGATGTGCACAATATTCCTGTCGCTACAAACATCGCAACTGCAGAAGCTCTGATCCACGCTCTTGAAAGAGGCGACCTCGACTGGCGTGAAATCGTTAATCCGAACTGATCTATTTTATGTTGATATAAGGTCACACATAGTATTTTATTTGCTGTAACGCCGCGCACTGTCTGCAAAGCGGCTGACGTACAAACTACACTGCAAAAAAACAGTAAACAGAGAGCTCTTCTGTTTACTGTATTTTTTTGTCCTATTTGATTGTAAAGCACCTATCTGCGGCACTGGGGACAGATTCCCGAAAACAACACAGTCCCCCCGCTAACTGTATAGCCGCAGCTGTCTGTGATATATTTTTCCGGCTCCTCCACCTGGGGTATGGTCCCGACGACAACATCTGCCACTGCTCCGCATTCCGTACAGATTATATGATAATGGGGCGAAATATTGAAATCATAATGGTCCGCGCCGCTTGTGACCGATATCTTGCGAATATCCCCGTTCGCCGAAAGCTGGCCCAGAATACGATAAACTGTAGCCTTGCTTATAGTGGGATAGCTTCTGTGGAGACCATCGTAAACCATATCTGCCGTAGGGTGATCATGCATTGACCTCACCGTTTCGAGGACAATGCTTTTCTGCATAGTATTCCTCTGAACAGCTCCGCTCATATTATACCTCCGTTTCGGTAGTGTAGCGTTTGTAGTTGTTTGTCATTATCTCTGACTTTTCCGTTCTATTACTTTATTAATATTATATATTATTTAATATCCCATGTCAAGAGGTAAATCATTCCTTTTTGCTCTGTTTTTTCGTTCTGCTTACATGGGTCACCCTTCATGCTCAGCAAAAGCATCGCAGATACGTGCTATATCCATGCGATAGATTACTTTTTGATAAATATTTCTGATTTTTTGTAAAATATACTTGACATTTTGTAGATTGCATGATATAATATCATCAACGGAACGACCGATCACCGTTTCGGTACAGCTGTAAAATATCTTCAAAAAGAAGGTCGATAATTTGGCAAAGAATTTAAAGCTCAAATCCGCCCGCGCCGCTCTGGATATGTCTCAGCAGGCGCTGGCTGAAAAGGTGGGCGTATCACGGCAGACTATAAACGCTATCGAAAAGGGCGACTATAACCCCACTCTCAAGCTCTGCATGGATATTTGCAGGGCGCTGGGGAAAACTCTGGACGATATTTTCTGGGAAGATGAATAAAGGAGAATTATTATGGCAGATAAATCGAGAGAAAGAAATTCCGCAGGCGTTTTCAGCGACTACGGTCTGGACGAACAATCAGAGGAAATGGAGGACGATTGATATGACACTCAACAATAAACAGAAAAACGATCTCGGCGTGGACTTCAAGGAGTTCGACAAGGACGTGGACTTCAAACAGTTCAGCCGTGACGAGAACGGCAATCCCATAACCCCGGCTCCGCCGACCTATTCGACGACAGCCGCCTTGATGAGATGCAGAGGGCATACAGCTACAAAATAGCCTTCGGGTGCTTTAAATTCATGTTCTAGTTTATTTTCCTGCTTTGTCAGGCGCTGTATGGAATATATATGTACACCGAGAAACAGCCCTATCTTATATGCTCATACGCTGCTATGGCGGCTGATATAGGCGTGTACATATTCTATGCTGTAAAGACCTCTTCAAAGGGCGTTATGGACAACAATATCGCAGAAAATTCGGAAAGCAGTCTACTTTGGGAACATCGGTGGTATATGGTCTTCTCCTGCTTGGATGGATCTGGATTTTCTATAACAACGTTGGATTTGAAGGACTGACAGCTCTTCCGTTAATGACAGCTGCATATAGCATGAACATCATTATTATCGTATGCGCAAAAAGGAACAACAAAATCTCATCGGAAGATGAATAAAAATCGGCGGAAGTCCCACAAGCTTCCGCCGATTTTGTACATACCAAGGCAAATAAAAAACTCCGCTGCTATTGCAACGAAGCTTTACTTGGTGCGGTAGGTGGGACTTGAACCCACACGTCGAAGACACACGCACCTCAAACGTGCCTGTCTGCCTATTCCAGCACTACCGCATATTAACTTTTCATTGTTTCGGGCTTTGTTCTTTCGTGTCCCTCACAACATATATTATTATATCACAGCACTTCTGATTTGTCAATCGCTTTTGCAAAAAAAATTGCGATTTGTATAAATGCACAAATATATTATCATTTATTATACTATTTTGCACATTATTGTCGAAATCAGCTGCACAATCAACGCCGCACCGCTTACGATACGGCGTCTGTCAGGTCACTTTGCCGCTTTGTGCGCCTTTTCCTCATATTTCTTTTTCGTTGCCATTCCTCCGCGGATATGGCGCTCCTGCTTGTTTATTTCAAGGATCTCCTTCACTGCGGGGTACAGTGACGGACTGACAACAGGCAGCTTCTCCGTCAGATCCTTATGTACCGTTGACTTGCTTATCCCGAACTCCTTCGCGGCAGCGCGGACAGTGGACCTATGCTCGACTATATATTCCCCTAAAATTACAGACCTTTCCTTTACATCTGCATTGAAGCGGCACAACGACAAAACTATCAACTCCGATATAATGTATTTTGTACATTATATGCAAAGCTGGTGAATTATTATGTGTACGCCGCCTATCAGCTTTCCTTCTGTTTTTCCTGTTCCCTGACTTCAAGCAGTCCTGTGATGATATTCTTTCCGTTGCTGAGCAGAATAAAGAACACTGCAGAAAATACTCCGAAAAATATCCCCCATACAGGGTGACAAGCAGCCACAAGGATACATACCCCCAGTATTATCCCCGCGGCCTGTCCGATAATGGGGATATACGACAGCACCCACATTGCCGTGCATATCACAGAAGCGTGCTCCAGCTTCATCAGACTGCATATCCCAAGGACTGTCACCGCTGCAATTGGCGCAGCAAAAAAGCTGTCAGTGAACATATCAAGGATAATTAAGCCTATCGCCTTTGCAGGTCCCACAGTCTCGGAATCAGGCTCATCTCTGACAGGGACGAACATTATTAGCGCCGCCGATACGATGAAGGCAGTTCCGCCGAATACAGCTATTCTGTCCGTGCTGTCAAAAAATCCGAGGATAGCCTCGTTCACAGCTTGAAGCTGCTCTGCCGCGCCAATTATCACATCGTGGACCACTGCGGCAAAGGACGACATGAAATCTGGGAGCATATTTATTGAAGCCTGTTTGTTCTCATTCAGGAAAAGCAGCAGCTCCTGATACTCTGCCGAGGCCGCGGAAAAGCGAGTTAACATGAAAATATCCGCCGCACTGAGCACCAAAACGGCAATTATCCCCGAAAGCCTGGTTTTCGGCGGGATATCCCTTGCCGCATAATATATGGTCACGGCGAACACTGCTCCTGCAATGATTTGTAATATCATAGTTATGTCCTTTCAAAAAAACGCCCCGAGGAATATCCTCAAGGCGTTTAATGCGTATTCGTTTATGCTTATATTACTTGCTCTTCTTGGAAGCGACAGCTGCAGCAGCTGCAATAGCCATTACAGATACGATAGCAATAGAAGAAGCGTTTCCTGTTGCTGCGGGAGCAGTTACATCGTCGGAAGCAGGAGCGTCAGATGTTTCCTCAACAACCTCTTCTGCAGGCTCCTCAGCGGGTTCCTCAGCGGGTTCCTCAGCGGGTTCCTCAGCGGGTTCTTCAGCGGGTTCCTCAGCTGTTTCCTCAGCAGCACCCTCAACGGTGTACTCGCCGAAGCAGTAAGCCTTACCGTCAGCATCGCTTACGCGAACCATCTCAGCCTGAGCCTCACCGAGCTCATACTCAGCGGACTTAACGAGAACGTTGCAGTTGGAGAAGCAGAGACCGTCATCACCGAGGGCGGGGATAGCATCTGCAGAAAGAACGAACTCGATTGTTGTTGCATCCTGAGGAACGCAGATCCATCCGTCTGTCTTTGCAACAGCTGTATCAGATGTGCAGAAGTCTGTCTGGGACTTCCAGCCGTTATCATAGTCGATAGGATTTACGAGGAACTGATCTGCAAGACCATAGGGGTCCTGAGTCTCAACTGTAAGAACGATTCTTACGTCGCCGCCTACAGCCTCAAGGTCAGCCTTCTTGATACCAGCGCCGCTGGAAGACCACTGGCCGGGGTTCTCAGCGTCGATCTCAACGGTTTCAGCGAAAGCGCCTACTGCGGAAATTGTCAGTGCCATTGCACCTGCTGCGATAGCAGCAATGATTTTTTTAATAGACATAGTTAGTTTACCTCCAAAAATTTTATGTATGATATAATGCCGTTGATAAACAAATACGCATATTGCTTATCATGATACATGATACCATATTTTAACCATTTTGTCAATAGTTTTT
>CAMEYZ010000097.1 GCA_945947715.1 uncultured Clostridia bacterium
CGGTGGGTGTGATGAGCTCACTGTCCTAGAAGGCGATGCCAAGCTCCTCGGCAAGCTTTTTGCCGATTATCCTTCCGCCCGAACCGTGTTCTCTGGCGATGGTTACTATGTATTTTTTCATAAAAAGCTCTCCCTTCCGAAGTAAGATAACTTCTATTTATACTTATTATATCAGAACGGGAGTTCAAAGTCAATAGTTTTTTGTGATATTTTTAAATTATCACTTATAGATATGTTGAATTTTTGTGCATAATCACAGTAAATTAAATATTTCCTCGGGAGAGTCGATTATTGCCGACGCGCCGTTTTTTTCAAGAAATTCTCTGCCCTTAAAGCCCCAGGATACGGAAATGCAGGGCATTCCCGCATTGGCAGCTGTCATTATATCCACCTCGGAATCTCCCACATACACGGCATTCTCCGCCTTTTCGCCTATCTCCGACAGTGCAGCGAAAACCGAATCGGGTGAGGGCTTTCTGGACACTCCATCTCGCTCGCCGATAGCTGCCGACACCAGACCCTCAAAAAAGTCTGCGGAAAGCTCCTTCACGGCAAAATCCGCCTTGTTTGATACTATCGCCGTTTTCAGCCCCATGGACTGCATTTTCTCCAGCATCGGCATTATCCCCTCATAGGGGCAGGTCTTTACACGGCAGTACTTCGCATAGTGCTCCTTGAATGAGGAAAACGCCTCCTCCAGCTTCGGGTCATTTTCCCCGCCGGGCACCGAGCGTATCATCAGCTTACGTATGCCATTGCCCACAAATCCCCGTACCTCGTCCTTTGTGCGAGGCGGATAACCGCACATTTCAAGTGCATAGTTCACACTGTTTTTCAGGTCCTCCAACGTATTCAGAAGAGTTCCGTCAAGGTCAAAAATCACTGCTCTGTATTTCATTGCTTTCAATCTCCAATCACAAAATCCCTGTCGGACTCCGACAGTTCAAGCTTTTTAATTTCCATATTTGTTATGTTCACATATCTTCCGTTGTCTATCATCTCAACCATTTTGTCGATATCCTCACGCTCTCCCTGGACCTCGCAGAGCACCGTGCCATCGGGACAGTTTTTCACCCAGCCCGTCAGCCCCAGCGAATTTGCGCTGTGATATGCTCTGTAGCGGAAGCCCACGCCCTGAACATCGCCGTAAAATCTTATCCTGAGACGTTCCATATCATCACTGCTTTCTCGCTATCGCGTATTCATCGTCGGAGGAATAGTAGGGACAGTTATCAAAGCTGCCCTCCATAAACCGGCTCATCTCGTCCTCGTCAAGGTCCATATCGCAGAAATAATAATCGTATTCATCATCGTAAACATAATACGCACAGCTTTCGCAGTTGGTTTTTCCTGCCATAATATCACTTCCTTCCGGCACAATTGCGCTTTTTACTGCGTTTTGTCCTTGCAATTCCCACTATCCTGAAAAAGGACGATACCACAAATATTCCCATTGCTATAGCTCCTGCAACGCCTATGGTCCGAAGCGCTAAGTCTGCGCCCGTTTTGCTTTTGTGCATGATAAACGCATACATGGTGCTGTACAGCATACCTCCCGGCACAAGGGGGATTATCGACACGATAAGGTACATATTCGCAGGAACATGAAGTCCTCTTGCCAGTATCTCCGAAAAAAGCGCCGCCGCTGCTGCAGCTGCAAAGGTAGCTGTCATCTCGCCGAAATTCAGATAGTCCATAAAGGAAAAGATGAGCTGACTTATAAATGCTCCCGCCGACGCCAGCAGCAGATGCTTCGGACGGATATTGAACTGTACTGCAAACGCCGCACAGGCTGCCGTTGAAAACAAGCAGCCTTTCAGCAGCTCCTCCTGTATTTCCATAGCTCAACCTCCTGTCAGCGGAACATAGCGATAACGCTTCCTGCACCAACAGCCATTGCCACTGCTGCCGTGAACGCTTCCGCTATCGTATATATCCCCGCCATAAGATCGCCGGATATAAAATCCCGCATGCCGTTTGTAATAGACACTCCCGGCACCATTGTCATCAGCGCACTTATGACCACCGTATCATAGCTTTCGATAAGCTTCAGCTTGAATATTCCTATCGCAAAAAGTGCCGCCGCCGCAGAACACGTCACATTTATCAGAAATGCGCTGAGATCCCGCTTTGTCATAATATATGTCAGAAGGAATATTATCCCCGCAGCCCCCGCTCCCACCAGCGCAGACCTGATATCTCCGCCGAAAAAGAACACAAAGGAAAATCCCACCAGCAGGTAGCTTGCAAGCTGTATCCCAGTTCCATACACAGGACGGCTCTCAATCTTGGATATTTCCTTCTTGACCTTGATAAAATCAGGCTTTTCGCGGCATATTTTCCGACAGAGCCTGTTATACTCGCCAACACGGTCAAGATTTGTAATGCGAGTATTTATCCGCACGCTCTGGGTAAGAGGACTTCTGTCCTTTTTATAGACCGTCACCACAATATTGGACGGGATAGCATACACCTCAGCACTTGTATAGCCGTAAGCCGCGCATATCCTGTTGACGCTTTCCTCAACGCGGTAAACCTCCGCGCCGTACTGAGTAAGCTTTTTCCCGATATAGCATACTATTTCCAGAAGCTCAGTTTCGTTCATTTACAGCGTTATCCCTCCATCAACGGAAAGTACCTGTCCCGTAACAAAGCCCGCCTTCTGCGAAGCAAAATATGAGACCGCCTCCGCCACGTCCTCAGGTATGCCCAGCCTCATTACGGGAGCTTCATCACGTAGCAGGTCAAGTGTTTCACCGTCAAGATGACTGTTCATCTCGGTGGTTATCACTCCCGGAGCGATGCAGTTCACGGTTATCCCCGAGGGTCCCAGCTCCTTGGCAAGCGCCTTTGTCATGCCGATAAGCGCCGCCTTTGCCGCCGAATAATGGACCTCGCAGGAGCCTCCCGAAACGCCCCACATGGACGATATATTTATCACCCGCCCGTACTTCTGATGTATCATAAAGGGCAGCGCAGCCTGTGTTACAAGATATGCCCCTTTTACGTCCACATTAAACATTCTGTCCCATTTTTCCTCGGTTATGTCGCAGAACATTATCTGCTCAGCGATACCTGCGTTGTTGACGACTATCTCAGCTCCGCCAGTCTCAGCGGTTATTTTTTCAAGCATTTCCGAAACGGCTTTCCCGTCGGAGATATCCGCCCTGTAAAGTGCGCCATTTCCGCCCTGTGCTCTGATGATGGATAGAGTTTCCTCAGCGGCGGCTGTGTTTTCCTTATAATTCACCGCGATAAAATATCCGTCCTGCGCAAGCTTCACAGCTATTGCTCTTCCTATTCCTCTTGAAGCACCTGTTACGAGGGCTGTTTTCATTATCATCATTCCCTTTCGATATTATTATTATAGCACCGAAAAAAGATACTGTCAAGATAGGAAAAATTTATCCTTCAAACAGCATAAAATAGGCTATTTTACCGTTGAAAATATACCAATAATGTGATATAATCATTATATGTGAATCCATATCCGAAAGGAAAATAATCTATGAAAATTGCCATTCTCGAGGAACAGACTGTTACAAGCGGCGGCGAGGTCTCCTTTGACGAGATACGCTCTCTGGGAGAAGCTGTCTGCTTTCCGCTGACCCCACAGGATAAGGTCGTCCAGAATGTGGGCGACTGCGAAGCTGCCATTATCAATAAGACCGTGTTCACCCGCGAGGTCATGGAGAAATGCCCGAACCTTAAATACATCGGACTTTGCGCCACAGGCTACAACAACGTTGATGTAAAGGCTGCATCGGAGCTTGGCATCACTGTGTGCAACTGCCCTGCCTATTCAACAGATGCGGTGGCTCAGCAGGTGTTCTCCTACATTCTCCATTTCATGAACAGAGTATCCGAATATGACTCCGACGTCCATAACGGCGGCTGGATAAATTCTCCTACCTTCTCATATTTTACATTTCCAACCTATGAGCTTACGGGCATGACCCTCGGTATCATCGGCTTCGGCTCGATAGGCGCACGTGTGGCGGAAATTGCCCGTGTTTTCGGAATGGATATCCTCGCATATTCAAGAACGCCGAAAAATATCCCCGGAATAAAGTTCGTCCCACTGGAGGACATCTTCCGCAAAAGCGATATCATCACCCTTCACTGTCCGCTGACCGACGAAACTCAGGGGCTTATCAACATAGATAATCTGAAGCTGTGCAAGCCAACGGCTATCGTCATCAACACCTCAAGAGGACCGGTCGTAAACGAAAAGGACCTTGCATATGCTCTGGAAAACAACATCATAGCAGGCGCAGCAGTGGACGTTATCTCCTTAGAGCCTATGAAAAAGGAAAATCCTCTGATAAATGCTCCAAACTGCGTTATCACTCCCCATGTGGCATGGGCGCCTGTCCAGACAAGACAGCGGCTTATGAAAATAGCTGCGGAAAATCTTCGGGCATTTATTAACGGAAAGCCACAAAATAAGGTAAACTGAAAGGAATATACACATCATGTACAATATCGACGACAAGAAAAGAATCATTATCAAGGTGGGCACCTCCACCCTTACTCACAGAACTGGCCGCCTCAATATCCGCAGAATGGAGAATCTCGTGAAGGTCATTGCTGACCTCCAGAACGGCGGAAGACAGATAATCCTCGTATCATCGGGAGCTATCGGTCTGGGAATGTCCAAAATGGGCATGACCGAAAAGCCTAAGGACACTATCACCAAGCAGGCTTGCGCTGCGGTTGGACAGTGCGAGCTGATGTACATCTACGACAAGCTTTTCGGCAGCTACAACATCAACGTAGCACAGATACTGCTGACTAAGTATACTCTGGATTCTCCGCGCAAGAATAATATCAGCAACACTCTTGAAAGACTTATCCAGTCGAACATTATCCCTATCGTCAACGAAAACGACACCATCGCTATTGATGAGCTGGAGCTTGAAGTGGGCGAGAACGATACCCTTGCCGCTTATGTGGGATATTTCTGCAAGGCGGATATGCTCATTATACTGTCGGATATCGACGGACTCTTCGACAGCGACCCTCACACTAATCCTAATGCAAAGCTTATCCCCATTGTCCACAGCATCGATGGCGATATCATGAAGCTGGCAGGAGGCGCAGGCTCTGCTCTGGGCAGCGGCGGAATGGTGACAAAGCTCAACGCAGCAAAGATATCCCTTGACGCAGGCATGGACATGGCTGTCCTCAACGGAAGAAATCCCGAGGTGCTCTACGATTTCTTCGACGGTAAGGAAATAGGTACGATATTCACAAAGTGACCGAAAGGAATGATATCATGAACTACATCGAAACTCTGGGCGAAAAGGCAAAGGCAGCTTCAAAGGTCATAGGCATCGCCTCTGCAGGAGTAAAGAACACCGCTCTTGCTTACATTGCCGACGCTCTCATTGAAAATACTGACGATATTATCAAAGCTAACTCTCTCGATATGGACAGCGCCGAAAGCAACGGCATCTCAAAGGTAATGCAGGACAGACTCCGCCTTACAGCTGACAGAATAGCAGGAATGGCTGACGGAATACGCACTCTTATCCGCCTGGACGACCCTGTGGGCGTGGTGGATTACGGCATCACTCGTCCCAACGGCATGAGGATAACACGTGTTCACGTGCCTATGGGAGTAATCGGCATCATCTACGAGTCTCGTCCTAACGTGACCTCTGACGCAGGAGCGCTCTGTCTTAAGGCAGGAAACGCAGTTATCCTCCGGGGCGGAAAGGAAGCCTACAACTCAAACAAGGCTATCTGCGAGGTCATGCGCAAGGCTGCCGCAAAGGCAGGTCTTCCCGAAGATGTTATCCAGTTCGTGGACGATACCTCCCGCGAGACTGCTTCTGATATGATGAAGTGCAATAAGTACATCGACCTGCTTATCCCCCGCGGAGGCGCAGGACTTATCCAGGCTGTCAAGAACAACGCAAATGTGCCTGTTATCGAAACAGGTGTGGGAAACTGCCATGTTTACGCCGACGCTACTGCCGATATCAAAATGGCTGTGGATATCATCGACAATGGCAAGACACAGCGTCCCTCGGTATGTAATGCAATCGAATCTCTTCTCGTTCATAAGGATATCGCTGAAAAGCTGCTGCCTGCTGTGGCAGAGCGCTTTAAGTCCCACAACGTTGAGATAAGAGGCTGCGAAGAGACTCGCCGTATCCTCGGAGACAGCGTAATTCCTGCCACCGAAGAGGACTATGGCACCGAATTCCTCGACTATATCATCTCTGTCAAGGTAGTCAGCGGCATTTACGAGGCTATCGCTCATATCTCGAAATACACCACGGGACACTCCGAGTGTATCGTTACAAATTCTCTGAAAAATGCGGAAAAATTCAAGCGTGAGATAGACGCAGCCTGCGTTTACGTAAACGCTTCCACAAGATTTACTGACGGTGGAGAATTTGGCCTTGGCGCAGAGATAGGCATCTCCACTCAGAAGATACACGCAAGAGGTCCTATGGGACTTGCTGCCCTTACCTCCTGGAAGTACCTCATTGACGGAAACGGACAGATAAGATAATGGATAAAAAGCGTAAAATACCAAAGGAAATAAGCAAAAAGAAATATGTCCTCGGAGAAAATCAGTCCATAGGAGACATGCGCTCCATGCTGGACCAGAATCCCGACGAAGAGATAAACGACGTTTCCGACGATAAGGGCACAGATGAAAAAGCAGCCAGACGTTTCAACCGCAGATTTTACTTTATCGTTGGTATCATCGTCATTATCCTGTCAATTATCGGGCTTGTTTCGGTGGTTTCCTTTACTGCGGGAAAAATTTCCGACGTGGTCAACAACACCAAACAGAAGAATGAATTTTCACATATAGTATATCCGCTGGTCATCTGCGACCCTGCGCCCTTTGATGATGTTTCAAAGCTTAACGGAGATACTGTGGTCACTGCTGCCTGCTGGCAGATAATTCTTGGCGGCGACACCGACCGCTACACTAAGGATTTTGACTATATCACCGTTCCTGCCGCGGACATCGAACAGGCTGCGGCGGAGCTTTTCGGCGAGGGACTGACTATCGAGCATACCTCGATAATCAATTCGGATATCCAGTTTTACTACAGCGCGGAAAAGGATTCCTACCGTATCCCCTACGACCCGAAATATTTTTCCTACTCCCCCACTATTGATGATATTTCAAAGGACGGCAGCACCTATACCGTTGAAGTGGGATACATCTCCCCCACTCCCACATGGTTTTCGGCCAGCGAGACTGAGCCCGAAAAATACATGATATACACTCTCGAAAAAACATCGGACGGATATATCATCTCCTCTGTGGAGCTGTCCGAAAAACACACCAACACCGATAACGGTCTATAATGGGAGAAAGTGCCATGAAGGATAATTACAAATACATCGAAACGCTGATAACAAGGGCTATCTCTAACGACGAAATATCAGGAGCATCTGTCTGCGCTGCACAGCACGGCAGGATAATCTACCGCGAATGCTTCGGATACCGAGACAAGGAAAATAAGCTCCCCATGGAAAACGACACCATTTTTAGAATGTTTTCCATGACAAAGCCTGTTACTGCTGCGGCTGCAATGATACTCACTGAACGGGGACTTATCCGCCATACAGACCCTGTGAAATACTATATCCCCGCCTTTGAGAGCATGATCGTCGAGGACGAAAAGGGCACTCGTCCTGCTGACAGGGATATCACTATCCGCGATCTGCTGTCCATGACGAGCGGACTTGTCTATCCCGAGGATAATCCGGCAGGGTGTAAAATGGGCGGGATATTCGACGAGATCAAACGGGGCAATGCCTCAGGAGCTCAGCTTACCACCATGGAGATCGCAGAAAAAATAGGCAGGAGCCCATTGATGTTCTCCCCTGGCGAGCGCTGGCATTACGGCACCTCTGCGGATATTATGGGAGCAGTCATCGAAGCTGT
>CAMEYZ010000098.1 GCA_945947715.1 uncultured Clostridia bacterium
CGTGCAAGCTGAGAGCCTGTCACATAGTTGCCTGCATTGATGAAGTAGGGAGCCTTTCTGCCGCTTTTCAGCGTAAAATCGCCGAAGGTAAGCACTCCGCTGTCCCACATGAATTTGATGAATTCGTTTTTGTAGCTCATTTGATAGTCCTCCGATTATCCAAATTACATAATATATTTATATTATATCACAAATAATTATGCAAATCAACAGGTTTACGAAATTTTTATAAAAATATTTTGCCAATTTTATATTTCGGTGTTATAATAGTATTTAATAATGAAAAATTGTAAAGGACGGTTAATTTTTCTATGAGAATGAGAAGAAAAAAGTGGGCACGGCCTGAGCTGGCACAGTGTCCCTATTATATCCCCCACGCTGAGGATATGCGCGGGAAATGGCACACCGCATTCAAGGATAACTCCAAGCCCATTTATGCGGAGCTTGGCTGCGGAAAGGGCGTGTTTGCGGCACAGGCTGCTTTGAAATATCCCGATATAAACTGGCTGGCAGTTGATATAAAAAGTGAGATGCTTGCTGTGGGCAGGCGGACTATCGAGAAGGCCTTCGCTGAGGCGGGGAAGACTCCCGATAATGTGCTGCTGGTCACCGATAACATATCCTTTATCAGCTCCGCCTTTTCCGAGGAGGACGTGGTGGATAGGATATATATTAATTTCTGCAATCCATGGCCCAGAGGAAAGCATCAGAAGCGCAGACTCACTCATCCGAGACAGCTGCTCCAGTACCGCATTTTCCTCCGTGACAACGGGGAGATACACTTCAAGACCGACGACGATCAGCTCTTCGAGGAATCCATACCCTATTTCGAGGAGTGCGGCTTTGAGGTGACCTATCTGACGAGGGACCTTCATGCCAGCGGATATGAGCATAATCTTGAAACAGAGCATGAAAAGATGTTCACCGCAGAGGGCAAGAAGATAAAGTTCCTCATTGCAGTAAAGAACAGGCCCGTGCCCCAGGAGGTCTTTGAAAAATACACCTACGAAAAAAGAGAGGAAGAGGACGATGAACAGGATAGCGAAATTTGAAAAGGTGAGCCGTGAGCAGTTTGAAAAGGCGCTGGAGGGGAATCCTCTTTTTGACGGATTTGCTGCCGCTTATGACGATATCAAGCTTCCCGAAAGAGCCACCGCAGGCTCGGCTGGCTATGATTTTTACTGCCCCTTTGACCTTGCATTGAAGCCCGGAGAGACTGCCCTTATCCCCACAGGAATAAGATCGAAGATAGACGACGGCTGGGTGCTTATGATGTTTCCCAGAAGTGGTCTGGGATTTAAATTCAGAGTCCGTCTTAACAACACCGTGGGAGTTATCGACAGCGATTACTATGGCTCGGACAACGAGGGACATATCATGCTGAAAATAACCAACGAGGGAGATAAGCTCTGCGAGGTAAAGGCAGGACAGGGCATTGCACAGGGGATATTCCTGCCCTACGGCATAACCGTGGACGACAGCGCAGAGGGCGTCAGAAACGGAGGCTTCGGAAGTACCACAAAATGATAAGGCTCGCTGATCCTACAACAAAGGAACATTTTACGCAGATGCGCAGACTGTATAACAGCGCATTCCCCAAGTCGGAGCGCAAGCCCTTTTCCATGCTGATGAAGCTGCAGGGCGAGGGCATGCACTATATCGAAGAGGACGGGAAATTCTGCGGTATCGTGATAATGATGCTTTATGAGGACATTGCTCTGCTGGACTATTTCGCCGTTTCCGAGGAAGCGAGGAACCGTGGGATAGGCTCGCAGGTGCTCCATGAGGTCATCGAAAAATATAAGGACAGGCGCTTCATGCTGGAGATTGAATCCACCAATGCTGACTGTCCAGACCATGAAATGAGATGCTCACGGAAGGGATTCTATCTTCGAGCAGGACTTGCTCCTGAGGCTTATGAGGTCATGCTCTTCGGCGTACAAATGGAGATACTGACCTATAACTGTCACATTTCATATGAGGATTATCACAGCATGTATGAGCATATCCTGCCAGAAGCGCTGTCAAAAAAGGTAAAACTGATCGAAAAAACACAGGAGGAAACTTAAAATGGAATACAGATTTTCCGATAAAGTAACTGAGCTGAAACCGTCCGCTATAAGAGAAATTTTGAAATTCACCTCTCTTCCGGGAGTTATTTCCCTTGCTGCGGGAAATCCTGCACCGGAGGCTTTTCCCTCAAAGGAGATAGGCGAGATAACACAGAGGATACTTGCTGATGAGCCTGTTGCTGCTTTGCAGTACAGCGTGACTGAGGGCTATACTCCCCTCAGAGAGGCATTGAAAAAGCGTCTTGCAGAACAGGGCAGCTTTGACCCGGATATCGACGACCTTATCATCACATCGGGCGGACAGCAGGCCTCTGAGCTTTCCTGCAAGACCTTCTTAAACCCCGGAGATGCGCTTATCTGTGAGGCTCCCAGCTTTGTGGGCTGTCTGAATGCGTTCAAATCCTACAATTCCAAGCTGGTGGGCATCAGCCTCGAAGAGGACGGAATGGACCTTGAAAAGCTTGAAGCTGCGCTGAAGGAAAATCCTTCCGCAAAGCTTATCTATGTAATAGCAAACTTCCAGAACCCCACGGGACTCTGCACCAGCTATGAAAAGCGCAAGGCTATCTATGAGCTTGCAAAGAAGTACGATGTGATGATACTGGAGGACAATCCCTATGGAGATATCCGCTTTGCAGGAGAGAATATCCCGAGCATAAAGAGCCTTGATACTGACGGAAGGGTCATCTATGCGGGAAGCTTTTCAAAGATACTTGCTCCGGGCATGCGTGTGGGCTTTGTCAGCGCGCCTAAGGAGGTCATTCAGAAAATAGTAGTCTGCAAGCAGGTTTCGGACGTACATACCAATATTCTTGCACAGATGATATGCTGCGAATACATTACCAAGTACGACCTGAACGCGCATCTGGAGGATATCAGGGGGATATACCGCCACAAGTGCGGACTTATGCTTGACTGCATTGAGAGGACATTTTCCTCAAAGGTGAAGTATACCCGTCCCCAGGGAGGACTTTTCATCTGGGCGACACTTCCCGCCGGCAGTGATATGCCCGCCTTCTGCAAGCGTGCGGTTGAGGAATACAAGGTAGCTGTAGTTCCGGGAAATGCGTTTATGATAAGTGAAACAGACGAGACCACGTCGTTCAGGCTGAATTTCTCCACGCCCACCGATGAGCAGCTTGTGAAGGGCACGGAGATAATAGGCAGGCTCACGAAGGAAATGTTTGGAGAGTAAACCGTTAACAGTTATGCAGGTTTGAGGTTGAGAGTGACCGCAAATCGCATCGTGAATAGTCGGAAAATTAAAAAAGCCCCAACAAGAGAAACAGACAATTTTTTGCGGAATTTGTTATATCATTTCGGAATGTTTTCTGTTATAATCAATAAAATCATTCTGAAAGGAAAATACAATTATGAATACAAATAAATTCGATATCTATGTGAATCAGACGGGGTATCTTCCGAATGCTGAAAAGACCGCTTATATGGCGTTTCCTGCGGAGAGCTTTTCTGTCTGTGACAGCAGCGGCAAAACAGTTCTGACAGGAAAAACTAAACAGTTCGGCTTTGACAAGCTCTCGGGTGATACTGTTTTTACGGCAGATTTTTCCTCCCTTAATAAAAGCGGAATTTACTATATTTCTGCGGAGGGAAAACGCTCGGCAGTGTTTGAGATATCCGACGATGTGTATCGAAAAAATGCTGAGATGCTGCTTCATGCGTTCTATTATCTGCGCTGCGGCTGTGAGCTTGAAGGTGCGTTTGCAGGGGAGTTCGTTCATAAAAAATGCCACACTGCCCCTGCTGCTGAATGGTACGACCACAGCGTTACAAAGGACGTATGCGGCGGCTGGCACGATGCGGGAGATTATGGCAGATATGTCACTGCAGGAGCAGTCGCTCTGCAGCATATGCTTATCGGGTGCAGACTTTTCCCCGAGCGGTTTTATAGTCTGAAAAGCAATATCCCGTCCTGCGGGAAGCTCCCCGATATTCTGGCGGAATGTAAGGTCGAGCTTGACTGGATAATGAAAATGCAGCGTGAGGACGGCGGGGTTTATCATAAGGCGACTACCGCTCATCATGCGCCGTTTATAATGCCGGAAGAGGACAGACAGCAAATGTATCTGCTGCCCATATCTTCTATGGCGGCTGCGGATACTGCAGCTGTGCTTGCCCTTGCATCGGGGATATACCGTGAATTTGACAGAGAGTATGCGGACAGGCTTTTAAAAACGGCGGAAAAGTCCTATGAGTGGCTGGAAAATAATCCTGATTTCTTAGGCTTTGACAATCCCGAGGGCTGCGGCACAGGAGTGTACGGTGAGCGTGACGACAAGGACAACCGTTTCTGGGCGGCTGCGGAGCTTTTCAGCATTACAGGTGAGGAAAAATATCACCGTGACCTTATGAAGCTCATTGATGAGGATTTCCCCAAAACTGCGCTGGGCTTCGGCGAAGTCGGCGGAATGGGTGCTCTGGCGTACATCTTATCAGACGGTGGCGATGAAAATGTGAAGGCTCGTCTGAAAAAGAGCTTTTCCGAAAAGGCGGCGGAGCTGAAAAAGCTTTCGGACAGCTGTGGCTATGGCACGGCAATGACTGAAAGAGCGTTCTGCTGGGGAAGCAATATGAATGTGCTGAAAAATGCCATGCTCTTTATTATTGCGGCGGAGATATGCGGCGAGAGGAAATATATCCCATACGCGCAGAAGGAGCTTGACTATATTTACGGGGCAAATGCTCTGGGCATCAGCTATGTTACGGGAGCAGGGGAATATTCGGTGAGATATCCTCACTATCGGCCTGCGGACGCAGACAATATCGACAGCTGTCACGAGGGCTTTGTTTCCGGCGGAGCTAACGGCAGACCCTGTGATGAAAAGGCAATAAAGCTTATCCCGGAGGGCACTTTTCCGATGAAATGCTTTGTGGACGAGGTAGAGTGCTATTCGCTGAATGAGATAACGATATACTGGAATTCGCCTGCGGTTTTTGCGGCAGGGTATTTTGGCAGTTGAAAGCAGTGCTCTGCCAAAATCGAACAACAAATAGTCGGAAAATCTAAAGGCGAAATCTCAATTGTGAAAAAAGGAAATGATAAATATGGAGAAAACAGTAAAGCTTTACGATCAAGACAGCCATATGTATGAATTTTCCGCAAGGGTAATATCCTGCGAAAAAACAGATAAGGGCTATAAGACCATTCTGGACAGAACGGCGTTCTTTCCGGAGGGCGGCGGACAGTCAGCCGATGTTGGTACTATCAACGGCGTTAGAGTGACCGATGTGCAGATCGACAAGAATGGTATCATCACTCATACTCTTGATAATGAGCTCCCCGCTGGTACTGAGGTGAAGGGAGAGCTCGACCGTGAGATACGCTTTCGCAGAATGCAGAACCATTCCGGAGAGCATATCGTGTCGGGTATCATACATAAGCTGTTTGGCTATAATAATGTGGGATTTCATATGGGCAGCGAGTTTATTACCCTCGACCTGGACGGACCTCTTACCAGAGATGACCTTGATAGGGTGGAGCAGCTCGCTAACAGAGCAGTCTGCGAAAATGTTGATGTTCGTGCAGAATACCCCTCTGCCGAGGTGCTAAAAGACCTTGATTACAGAAGCAAGCTGGAGCTTACCGAGGACGTCAGAATAGTCACCATTGAGGGCTATGATGTATGTGCATGCTGTGCTCCACATGTGGGACGCACCGGAGAGATAGGCGTGATAAAGCTGCTCGATGCAATAAAGTACAAGGGCGGCACAAGGATAAATATGCTCAGCGGCTATGACGCGCTGGAGGACTACAATGCTCGCTACAAGAGTACAGCAGCGGTTTCTGTTCTGCTGAAGTCAAAGCAGAGCGAGATAAAGGAAGCAGTGGAGCGTATCCTTGAGGAACTCAATTCCGAAAAGCAGGCTCAGACCGAGCTGAAAAAACAGCTCATAAAGCTGAAAAAGGCGTCAATAGAGCCTACTGACGGAAACCTCGTTCTGTTTGAGGAGAGCATGGATATGCTAAATCTGCGGATACTTGTGAATGAGACTATTGAGCTTTGTGGAGGAATATGTGCCGCTTTTTCGGGGAATGATTCCGACGGCTATAACTATGTAATGGCAAGCAGGACCGTTCCTATGAGGGCAAGGTCCAAGGAGATAAACTCCGCGCTGTGCGGCAGAGGCGGCGGCAGCGATGAAATGATACAGGGCAGCGTAAAGGCTTCCGCAGCGGAGATAAAGGCTTACTTTCAAGTGTGACTAAATAATTTCTGAAATAAAAACCTCCTCGGGACTTCCCGGGGAGGTTTTATTGATGTATTGTATCTGTTTTCTGAAATATCAGACGTTTTTATTATAGATTATCATAAGTCCTTTAAGTAAAAGTGCGTCGTCGAGAATGATCTTTTCAAGACAGAGCGGTATCACCGTTGAGGCGAGTCCGCCTGTAGCTACAACTGTGTGGGTAACTCCGCGGGCAGCGTTTACCCGCTGGATTATACCGTCTATCTGAGCCGCGCTGCCGTAAAGCAGTCCCGATTTCATGCAGTCGATAGTATTTGTGCCGATTATCTTTTTTGGCGGGTCAAGGCTTACCTTGGGCAGCTGCGAGGTTTTTCCTGTCAGCGAATCCAGCGAGACCTTAAGTCCCGGCATTATCATTCCGCCGAGGTAGTTTTTGTTCTCGTCGATGACAGAGACGGTGTTCGCCGTTCCCATGTCAAATATGATAAGGGGCAGGGGATACTCGTTTATTCCCGCAACAGCGTCCACAACGAGGTCGCTTCCCAGCTGAGCGGGGTTGTCGATGACGATGCTTAGTCCAGTTTTTATCCCTGGACCTACTACCATTGCATTTTTTTCAGTCACCTTTTTAATAGCGCCTTTTATGGTGAAGGTCACCGATGGCACTACCGATGAAATGATAGCACCGTCTATTTCCTTAGGCGAGATGCCATGGAGCTCGAGGATAGTTTTGATGTGTATGCCATATTCAAGCTCAGTGGCGTCGTGATTGGTGGAAACGCGCTCCACAAACAGTATTTTATTATCCGAGCAGCAGCCTATTACGATATTGGTGTTGCCGATGTCGATAGCTAAGATCATGAAAAAAACTCCTGATATAAATTATTCTGCCAGTGCTTTCTTGAGATGGCTTTCCTTTTTTATCGGCGCAATGAGCTTTGCTTTGAGAAGGGCAGAGCCTATGGCACCTGTTAGTATGGTCGATGTGATCATTTCAAACACAGCGTTGATGCCCACAAAGGAGCAGATAAATACCAGTATGTTCCTTCCTGCGATAAGCTCCTGCACGTACTCGGTATTTCCGAAAAGCAGAACAAGAGCAGACATAAAGAACAGTGTGTTTAAAAATGCGGAGCAGAAGCCTGTTACAAAGCATGCTGCATATCCGCCGAAGAGCTTTGAAGCTCCCTTATAGATAAAGCCCAGCAGCAGACCGTCCAGTACACGGGGAACGAATCTCTGAATAAAAGCAAGTACGGGGTTTATTCCAAAAAGAATAGCGCCCATTCCGCTGGGAACGCCGATGCCTATGCACTGCAGGAAGCTTAAGATTCCGAAAACGGCTCCCATGGCGGCTCCGCCTACGGGTCCGAGGATCACTGCTGCCAGTGCTACGGGGATGATGTTCAGTGTTATCACAAGAGGTCCTATAGGAACAGAACCTATAGGTGTGAACGAAAAGACGATAATTATCGCCGTTAGCAGACCCATAAGGGTCAGCTGCTTTGTGTCAGGTCTTTGTGTTTTCATATTAATTTTCCTCCTTGTTATTATTCCCGTCATGCGGGATACAATACAATGCCTGGATACAATACATAAATATTATATC
>CAMEYZ010000099.1 GCA_945947715.1 uncultured Clostridia bacterium
GTATCTATGATATCGACGTGATTCTTACAGAAGTCGGTATCATAGTAAACGGTAGCCTCCTTAACGGTCTCCGCCATTTTTTCGGACTCATAGGAAAGCTTAGTTACGTAATCAGCGAGATGTTCGATATCGACTCTTTCAGAGGAGCCATTTTTAAATTCGACCATAACATAAGGCTCCGAGCTATATGTAACGCGGTTCAGGGTAGCGGTAGCGGGAAGAACATCCGCAGGGAGGACCTCCTGACCGAGAAGAGCGTTTATGAGGGTACTTTTGCCACGTTTGAACTCGCCGACGATAGCGACCTCAAAGCGTTCCTTAGCGTTTTTCTCCACGGTATCGCTGATAGACTTTGCTGTATTATCGAGGCCCAGGTCCTCGCTGTATATCTTCAGCTGATTCAGATTTTCGGACAGTTCATCCATCATTTCGCGGAATGAGGTATAGCTGCCGTAATTAATAGTATTCTGTTCCATTATCCGCCCTCCTGCCGGCTTTATTAGCTTTATTGTAAGACCGCTGACCATTTTTATTTCATCAGCGGACAGACATTACCCGTCAATCAATATTATACTAATTATACCATAATTTTATCCCACAAGTCAATAAGTGTCGATTGTATCTAATAACAAATAATTTGTTCATATTTTGGGCAAAAATTATAAAAATCGTCAATCAAAGCTATATAAAGTTCCTAAAGGTTACAAAAAAATAACAATTAGTTTGCTTCTTTGGCTAAGATTTCTTATGATTCTCGGCGGTTAGTTCCGGCTGGTTAGTAATTGTTACTCTCTTCGGGGCTATTATATGTTTTCATCGGAAGATTGCATCTTCCGACGCGAGCGAGAGGGACACCTCCGGGGGAAAGACAAGCGGCTTACTCGGACCCTCATCGAAAGATATAGTTTGAGTGTAGCGCCGCTTTTCTCTCCCCCTACGGTTTCCCTCTCGCGCTCACCCTTCCCTCGCCCTCTCTCTTTTGCCCTGCTCTGTTGACATCGGCTATGTGGTGTTCCGCGGGGATACGATTGGGCGGCGGCAGCCGTCGGCCGCCTTTTGTTCGTATTTCTGTTTCCACGGTTAATGCTATTTGGGGATTTCGTTTGCTGTTTGTCCACTGCGTTCATGGGTTTTGTTTCATTCGTTTCGGGACTTGCTTACTTTCGCGGGCAGAAGTAACCTAAGCTGAAATACTCAGAACGCGGCAATGGCCGCGGGTCATCCCGCCGCGGCAATGGCTGCGGGTCATCCCGCCCCGACCACTATTCACTAATTTTTTTAAAAAACTCTTGACAAATACAAAAAGGTGTGATATACTTGTAAAGTAAAAGACTTTATAAAGGATTTTACTTTACAGGCGAAGGGGAGTAGTCACTGTGGCAGAAACTCAAAAGGATCTTCGGTTTTCAAAGCTTCTCGATTATTATGGTGAGCTCCTTACCGAGAAACAACGGGATTTTATGGACCTTTACTATAATGAGGACTTCTCTCTCGCTGAAATTTCGGAACATGAAAATATTACCCGCCAGGGTGTCCGTGACGGTATCAAGCATGCTGAACAGCGGCTCCTCGAATTTGAGGAAAAGCTCGGACTTGTGGAAAAGGCGGAAATTTATTATGTGCTGAATTCTAAGGTGACGTCTCTTGCTGAGGATATCCGCTTGAAAACGGGGAATCCTCGCTCTGTGACAGCGGAAAATGCTTCCGAAATTGAAAGACTTATGAAAAAATACAGAGATCTGTTCTGATACAGAAAGGAGTGCAAGGCTCATGGCTTTTGAGGGATTATCCGAAAAACTGAATAACGTTTTCAGACGCCTTAAGGGCAGAGGTACTCTTAACGAGGCCGATGTTAAGGAGGCAATGCGTGAGGTAAAGCTCGCTCTTCTTGAGGCGGATGTTAACTTCAAGGTCGTCAAGGACTTCGTTGCCAAGGTCAGCGAACGTGCTGTGGGCACAGATGTTCTTTCCAGCCTTACTCCCGGTCAGCAGGTCATCAAGATAGTTAATGAAGAGCTTATCGCGCTCATGGGCGGCAATAACGAGAAGATTAATTTTCCGTCAAAGCCTCCCTGTGTTATAATGATGTGTGGTCTCCAGGGCTCTGGTAAAACTACACACGCAGCTAAGCTTGCTAAGCATTTCAAGGAGCTGGGCAAGCGTCCGCTGCTTGCTGCCTGCGACGTTTACCGTCCTGCGGCTATCGAACAGCTAAAGGTCGTCGGCGCAAAGGCTGATGTGAGAGTCTTTGAAATGGGGCAGATAAACCCCGTCACTATCGCAAAGGAAGCTGTCCGCCATGCTAAGGATTACGGCAATGATGTTGTTATCCTCGATACGGCAGGTCGTCTCCACATCGACGAGGAGCTCATGGACGAGCTCAAAAACATCAAGGCGGAAACCTCACCCAACGAAATAATGCTGGTTGTGGACGCTATGACCGGTCAGGATTCAGTCAACGTAGCTAAGGCCTTTGATGATGCTCTGGGCATCGACAGTGTGCTTATGTCGAAGCTGGACTCCGATACAAGAGGCGGTGCAGCGCTGTCTGTGCTGGCCGTTACAGGAAAGCCTATCAAGTTCGTGGGAACGGGCGAAAAGCTGGAGGATCTGGAGCCCTTCTATCCCGATAGAATGGCTTCGCGAATACTGGGCATGGGCGATATGCTCACCCTTATCGAAAGAGCAGAGGCCTCTATCGACCAGCAGGACGCAAAGAAGCTTGCCAACAAGCTTAAGGAAAATGAATTCGACCTCAATGACCTGGTAGAGCAGATGAAGCAGATACGCAAAATGGGGCCTATCAAGCAGATAATCGGCATGCTCCCGGGCGTGGGCGACAAGATAAATGACATGGACATCGACGACAGACAGCTTAACCGTCTGGAAGCGATGATAACCTCCATGACTCCCGCGGAACGGGCAAAGCCTTCTATCATAAATCCCAGCCGCAAGAAGCGCATCGCCGCAGGAAGCGGAAACTCCGTTGCAGACGTAAATCGCCTGCTCAGGCAGTTCGAGGAGATGCAGAAGATGATGAAGCAGCTTGGCATCGCAGGAAAAAATCAGAAGGGCAAGAAAAACAAGCTCAGAATGCCCCGCTTCAAAATGTGAACATAGGGGCACAGCATGGATACTTTTTATTTTGTTATTCTATTGCTCGGCGGACTGTTCAGCATCGCAGGAGCTGTTTTCGACTGGGATTTTTTCTTCAACAACAGCAAGGCAAGAGTATTTGTAAGGCTGCTGGGCAGAACGGGCGCACGAATATTTTACGGTATCCTCGGCATAGCTATCATCATTATCGGCATAAAAGTAGTGTCCGCCCCGTATTAAAAGCTTTCAATGTGTGCAAGCACTTGATATATAATATATGAAATTAAGAGGTGAAAGAAATGGCAGTAAAAATCAGACTCAGAAGAATGGGTGCTAAGAAGGCTCCTTTCTATCGTATAGTCGTAGCAGATTCCAGATATCCCAGAGACGGAAGATTCATCGAGGAGATCGGTTATTACGATCCCACTAAGGAGCCCTCCGTTATCAAGGTTGATACCGAAAAGGCTAAGAAGTGGATAGCTAACGGCGCACAGCCCACAGATACCGTCAAGAAGCTTCTCGCTATCGCAGACAAGTAATCGGCGGAATACCGGTGCGAAAAGGATTTGATCGGCATATGCTGCCGATTAAATCTTGTTCATCGGTGATATTTCCAGCAAATTTGAAAAGGAATGTACAGAATATGGAAGACCTTCTGAAGTTTATCGCGTCTGGTCTGGTAGAGGACAAGGACGCAGTTTCCATCGACAGAGACGAGCCTGACAGCGAGGGTGTAACAGTATATCATCTCCACGTCGCTCCCGACGACATGGGCCGTGTTATCGGCAAGCAGGGACGTATTGCCAAGGCTATCAGAACAGTTATGCGTGCTGCGGCAGGACGAGTAAACGAGAAAATTATGGTCGAAATCGACTGATAACATACATCAGATATACGGAGGCGAGCTGATGCAGCTGACCCTTCTCACACACTTAGACGCTGTTCGGGTGATGTTCTACATCGGCATTGCATATATTGCTGTGCCGATTATTTTTTACCTGTTAAAAGCGTTCAAAAAATTAAAGCCGAAAAAGGCAGCGCTGCGGCTGGCGGGGGTTATCCTCGGGGTTGGCGTGATACTGGAGCTGCCGTCGATATACTATCTCTATTTAGACGGAGAGTATAATATTTCAGAATATAACAATTCGGATATTTTATATGTTGCAGCGGACTCCGGGGACACAGGTGCGATAAAGCGCATGATAAAAAAAGGCGGCGACCCGTCAGAGGTCACGAGATTTGGCAACACAGCCTTTTACTGTGCCGCCGATAATGGCGACATCACCGCAGTTCAGCTAATGCTGGAGCACGGCGCAGACATAAACAAAACGGGAGGAAAATACACCCCCTTAGCTGCCGCATGCAAAAACGGCGACAGTGTAATGGTATACGAGCTATTAAAAGCGGGAGCCGACCCTGATTACATGCCGGAGAAATATCCGTCAGCGCTTAGCTGTGCGGCGGCGTATGATGAGGGGTACAATTTCGAGTTAATAAACATGTTATGTGGAGCGGGAGCGAATCGGTCCGCTGTAACGGTTGATGAAACGGGGAAGCGGTGGCTGCCGTTCAAGTATTATTTTCACAAAGCGTGGCAGACGAAGTTAACAGAAGAAGAGCAGAGAGACTATGACAAAATAGCGGGATTATTAGAGCAAGCATATCGTGACTGGGTAATGGAGAACGCAGAATTCCTGCGGGGTAGCCCCGCGGCCGATGCCGCGAAGTAAGTTTATCAGCTTAGGTAACATAAAGCCGCGGAAGTGCGTAACAAGCGAATGAAGGTTAGAGGAAAACAGTACCCGCCGCTAAGCAGTCCCCCAGCAACAAAAAGTTCGCCAGCCTTTCAAGGCTGCAGGTTTCCAAAGGGCGGCGCCCTTTGGTCGCTGTCCGCAGACAGCGAAACACCCCCACCGGTCGGGTCCGCCTGACAGCTATTCACTATTCACTAAGGAGAAATATGATGGAAAAATATCTTGAAATAGGAAAGATTGTCGCCGTACAGGGCCTTAAGGGCGAGGTCCGCGTGGACCCCTGGTGCGACAGCGCGGAGTTTCTCTGCGAGTTCGATACACTTTACTTCGACAAGGGAAAAACTCCCGTGGAGATAGAACGCTCCAGGCCTCACAAGAACATCGTCCTCGTCAAGATAAAGGGCGTTGATACCATCGAGGACGCTCAGCTGCTCCGCAACAAAATTCTCTACATGGACCGCGACGAGGTCGAGCTGGAGGAGGGCTGCTATTTTGTCCGCGACCTTATTGGGCTCACCGTTATCGACAGCGACGACGGTACAGTCTATGGCAAGCTCTCCGACGTCCAGAAAACAGGCGCCAACGACGTCTACACTGTCAAGGGCGAGGACAGAGATTATCTTATCCCCGCTATCCCCGATGTTATCGTAAAGACTGACATCGAGGGCGGACAGATGCTTATCCACAAGCTTGACGGACTGTTCGATTAAGGGGTTGATGCTGTGCGGATAGATATTGCAACACTTTTCCCTGAAATGTGCGAGACTGTGCTGAACGAAAGCATTCTCGGACGAGCTCAGAAGGCGGACAAGATAGAGTTTCACTGCCACCAGATTCGTGACTACACTCTGGACAAGCATCGCCGTGTGGACGATACTCCCTATGGCGGCGGCATGGGCATGGTCATGCAGGCAGACCCGGTTTTTCGCTGCTGCGAGGCCATAAGCTCCGGGCTGGACGAGAAACCGTACATCATATACATGTCCCCAAAGGGTAAGCTTTTCGACCAGAAAAAGGCGCTGGAGCTGTCCCGCATGAAAAACATCATCATAATCTGCGGCCATTACGAGGGACTTGACCAGAGGGTCATCGACGAGATAGTGGACGAGGAAATTTCTGTGGGAGATTATGTGCTGACAGGCGGCGAGCTGCCTGCGCTGATAGTCTGCGATGCGGCGGCGAGAATGTGCGACGGAGTTCTTGCGTCCTCGGAGTGCTTCGAGGAGGAAAGCCATTTCGGCGGACTGCTGGAATATCCCCACTACACCCGTCCCGAGGTATGGCATGACCGCGAGGTCCCGCCGGTGCTGCTGACAGGGCATCACAAGAACATCTCCGCCTATCGCCACGAGGAAGCCTTAAAGATAACTGCCCGCCGCCGACCGGATATGTACAATTTATACATGGAAAAGCACCCCGACGAGCAGCTGAAACGTCCCTCTTCCAAAAAGAAGCCGCGCAAAAAATAGTTTTCAACATATAATTTATATAATGTTCATATATTTGAGTGTTGAAAGTTGTATATATCCTATAAAATATGGTGAATTTAGACAAATAGGAAAATTTTTAATCCCCGACAATCGTCAAATAGCAGAAATTTCGGGAAAATCGGAATTTAGTAATAAAAATTCATTGACTATCTCGATTTTGCATTGTATAATAATAATTGTTGGAGATACCACAAAGGCTATACGCCGCTTAAAGATAGGAGAGAGTTATATGTTTGTTAAAGATGTAATGGTTCAGAATCAGGTTGGTCTGCATGCCCGTCCGGCAACATTCTTCATTCAGAAGGCAAACGAATTCAAGTCATCGATCTGGATCGAGAAGGAAGAGAGAAGAGTAAATGCTAAGTCACTTCTGGGTATCCTTTCACTCGGAATCGTAGGCGGCACACAGATCAGAGTTATCGCTGACGGACCCGACGAGCAGGAAGCTGTTGAAGGTCTTGTTGAGCTGGTTGAGAGCGGCTTCTCCGAGGAAGCGTAAGAGCTCCCCTATATATTTTTGAAATTAATCCGACAGTGTGCTTTTACCTGTCGGATATTTTTGTTATAAACCAGAAAAAGGAATGTTTTGAAAATGCCAACGATAGTATTACTTCTGCTTGTAGTAGCATGCTACACGATAACATCGCTGAACGACAAATACGCCGTATCCAAAGCAAAGCTAACCGGCGACCAGATGACCTTCATCATGGCAGCGGCAACGTCTGTATTCATGTTATTTATCCTGCCCTTTTCGGACAGGACCTGTGCATTTACGCCGCTTACCATACTATTTATACTATTATTATTCTTATCGAAGCTATTAGAGTTTCAGATGTCGGCGAAGATACTGACAGAGCTATCCGCCTTTGAGCTGAAAGCATGGCTGGGGATAGTGATGTTCCTATCCTACTTCACGGACATTTTAATGGGCACGGGCACCTTTACCATTGCAAAAACGCTATGCATAGCGTTAACTGCGGTAGGACTTATCATGATAGCCGCCTCAGGAAAGCGGGACGTAAACTACAAGAAGATAGTTCTTCCGTTGATATTATATCTGGCATCGCGATTCGGGTACGGGCTAACAGTCACAGCGATAAATGCTGACAAGCGGATATCATCGACCATGGCATTATTCTTTGCGCTGATACTATTAGCGGTAGTGCTTTTACCGAAATCGGGGATAAAAGCGCTCATCAAGGAGAAGCCGAAGGAAACGGGGATAGTAGCCTTAGCGAAGCTTCCGAACGCGTTCGGGTTACTTTTAGAGAATGCGATAATTGCGGTAAGTCTGGTACAATATTCGTTCATACAGCCGCTGATAATCATAGTATTATTTGTGATATCGCTGATAAACCGGGAGAAATACAGCAAGACGAATTTTGCAGGAAGTCTGATATGTATAGCGGGGATATTGTTATTCCAGATTTGCAGTATATAAAAGCGAAGGTTCGAGGGAAACAGTAACCGCAAATCGCATGTACCCCAGCAACAAAAAGTTCGCCAGCCTTTCAAGGC
>CAMEYZ010000100.1 GCA_945947715.1 uncultured Clostridia bacterium
GTTTTTACTGTTAATTATGCCGCTATTTGTTTCGGTTTTTGCTTACTTTCGCGGGCAGAAGTAACCTAAGCTGAAATGCTCAGAACGTGGCAATGGCTGCGGGTCATCCCGCCCCGACCACTATTCACTATATTCAAAGGGGAGCATTTACTGTGCCAAAAAATAAATCAATTTATGTTTGTTCCGCCTGCGGGGCGGAGAGCTCAAAGTGGAACGGAAAATGCCCGTTCTGCGGGGAGTGGAATACTTTAGAGGAACAGGAGTATGTTCCTCCTGTCAAGAGTCGTTCGGGGACGCTGTCCTCTCAGCGGAGCACTGCTGCCGCGCCTGACAGCAGCATCTTAAAGCTGTCCGACATCGGCATCGACAGTGATGTGCGATACTCCACGGGGCTTAAGGAGCTTGACCGGGTCCTCGGCGGAGGACTTGTCAAGGGCTCTATCGTCCTAATCGGCGGCGAGCCCGGTATCGGAAAATCCACGCTCCTGCTCCAGATATGTCAGTTTATGGGGGAAAGCTACTCCATAATGTACGTCTCCGGAGAGGAAAGTGCCCGTCAGCTGAAAATTCGTGCGGACCGTCTCGGAGTAGACAGCGAAAATCTGTACATACTGTCTATGAACGACGCCGAGACCATAGCAAACACCATATCGGCAAAGCGTCCGGACATCGTCATAATAGATTCTATCCAGACCATGACCTTAAACGGCGTAAATTCCAGTGCAGGCAGCATATCCCAGGTGCGGGAGTGCACGAACCTGTTCATGCGCACAGCCAAATCCGAGGAGATACCCATATTCATAGTAGGCCACGTCAACAAGGACGGAGCTATCGCAGGACCCAAGGTCATGGAGCACATCGTAGACGCAGTGCTGTACTTCGAGGGTGACAGGCACCTAAGCTACAGAATACTCCGCGCAGTGAAAAACCGTTACGGCTCCACCAATGAGATAGGCATGTTCGACATGCAGGACAAGGGGCTTATCGAGGTAGAGAATCCGTCGCTGATGCTGTTGTCGGGGCGGCCCAAGGGCGTTTCGGGGAGCTGTATTGCCTGTGTCATGGAGGGCAGTCGTCCGATAATGGCGGACGTGCAGTCGCTGGTGACGAAGAGCGGCTATGCAGTGCCTCGCAGGACCTCCACCGGCTTTGATTTTTCCCGCATTGCGATGATACTGGCAGTGCTGGAGAAGCGTGCGGGGCTGTTTTACGGGACGCTGGACGTGTACATGAACGTGGTAGGCGGTCTGCGGATAGACGACCCTGCGGCAGACCTGGCAGCAGCATTATCGCTGTACAGCGGGCTCATGGATATCCCCATAGACGGAAAGATAACTGCATTCGGCGAGATAGGTCTTGCAGGAGAGGTCCGCAGCGTTACCAACGTGACCCAGCGAATAAGAGAGGCTCAGCGGATAGGCTTTGAAAAGTGCATAGTTCCGAAGCTGTCCATGCGCAACATCAATGCTGCCGATTACAGCATAGAAGTGGTCCCCATAGCCTCCGTAAAGCAGGGGATAGAAATTATCCGCAACGGATAAAGGAGCAATAAGTGAAAAGGATATTTTTACTGATAATGATACTGACAGCAGCGCTGATGTTCACTGCCTGCGGCGATGATGACGACGGAGCTGACGGAACATTTTACACAGTGATACCGTCAAATCCGCAGAATCTGGACCCACAGCTTGCCGAGGACAGCGAGAGCCTGTCGGTGATAAAGAACATATTCGAGGGACTGACGTGGATTTCCGAAACAGGTGATATAGTCTGTGCAGCAGCGGAAAGCTATGGCGTGTCGGAGGATATGCTGACCTACACCTTCCGGCTGCGGGAGGGCATGACCTGGAGCGGCGCAGAGGGCTTTTCCGCGGAGGTGACAGCTCATGACTATGTATACGCCTTCCGACGTATATTCGACCCGGAGATACATTCCCCCTATACCGAACAGTTTGCGGCGCTGAAAAACTCCGCCGCAGTATATGACGGAGTCATGTCCTACACCGACTTAGGGGTGAAGGCGCTGGACGATTATACTGTGCAGTTTGAGCTTGACTATCCCGTCACAGATTTTCTGTATCTGCTAAGCACGTCAGCGGCAAGTCCCTGCTGCGAGGAATTTTACCTGTCCACTGGAGGAAGGTACGGCCTGTCTGCGGAATTTACCGCAGGAAACGGCGCATTTACGCTGACCGAGTGGAACTATGACCCTTACTGGAACGAAAACTTCCTGACCCTGAAAAGAAATCCCCACAACAGCACCGAGGAACGGCAGACCTATCCGCTGTACGTAAACTATATCATCACCGACAGCGTGGAGGAGTATGAAAAATCCTCCGGAAATACGGTAGATGTCATGTACTATGAAGCGGAGGACCTGCCGAGGCTCCGCGGGAAAAAGGCGGGAGAATATCCTGTATATGCGGTAGGCGTGACCTTCAACATGAAGGACGATATTTTCTCCAACGAGAGCATACGCAAGGCTCTGAGCATCACCGCCGACCCGTCAGTATACGAGGGCAAGACCTCAACGGGCATAGCCTGGGGCAGGGGAGTATTGCCGCCTGCGGTAACGGTCATGGGAAAATCGGTTCGGGACCTGCTGGGAGACCTTTACGAGGGTCAGAGCAGCGGCGTGGAGCTCTGGAGCCGTGGCATCGCAGAAACAGGGGGGAATTATCCTGAGCTATCTGTGATAATAGTCCCTGAGAGCTTTGTAGATGCGCCGATAGTGTACATGCTGACGGACAGCTGGAACGAGGAATTAGGCTTTTCCTGCGGTGTAGAGATACTATCTGACGAGGAATACGCGTCCCGCATCTCAGAGGGTGACTATTCGATAGCATTATCGGTGATAACCTGCGAGAGCACCTGTGCGGCAGATTTTTTCGAAAGCTTTTCGGGATATATCACAGACCCTGCCGAACTGTCGAAATACAAGGAGCTGATATCCTCCGAGCGATATAGCGCCTCAGCGAGTGTGGCCTTAAAGAGCTGCAAGGAAGCGGAGAAGCTGCTGACGGAGAATGGATACTATATTCCCGTATTCTACGAAAGCAAATTTCTTGTGACGGAAAACAACGTATCGGACGTAATATACGAGCCCTTTTCGGGCACCTTAAATTTCAAGTCCGCGAAGAAATACAGTTGACGGCATATTTTTAGTATGGTATAATAACAATTGATGATACTGAAAATTGAAACCTGAGTCCGTTTCGGTATTTACTGACTTCCGCGGGAAAAGTATCCTAAGCTGAAATACTGACAACGCGGCAATCGCTGTCGGGCGGACCCGACTAACAAAGGAGATTTGTACAAAGATGATAAAGCTGTCGCTGGCAGTTCCCTGCTTTAATGAACAGGATAATGTGGGTGCGTTTTATGAGGCCGTGAAAAGGACCTTTGATGGCGTGCTGTCCTATGAGATAATATTCGTAAATGACGGCAGCTCCGATAAAACTGCCGAGCAACTGAAAAAGATATATGATGCTCATACCGCCAATGTGACGGTGGTGAGCTTCTCTCGGAATTTCGGCAAGGAGGCGGCTATCTGCGCGGCGCTGCGCCATAGCCGGGGCGAGCTTGTCTGCATCATCGACGCGGATATGCAGCAAAGCCCTGATGTGGCCCTTGAAATGGTAAGATATCTGGACGAGCACCCCGACTGCGACTGCTGTGCTGCATATCAGGAAAAGCGCATCGAGGGCAGAGTTATCTCTGCGTTCAAGGACGCTTTCTATTCCTTTGCGGACAAGCTCTCCGATGTGAAAATGCGTCATTCTGCCAGCGATTTCAGAGTGTTCAGACAGAATGTCAGAGAGGCACTGCTTAGCATGGGCGAGTATCATCGTTTCTCAAAGGGGATGTTCTCCTGGGTAGGCTTTGATACGCACTATCTGCCCTACACTCCGGATAGCCGTCTTTCGGGCGAGTCCAAGTTCAGCTTTTCAAAGCTGATGAAGTACGCCTTCACGGGGATAATAGCCTTTTCCACAAAGCCGCTGAGGATACCCTTTTATCTGGGCGGACTGTTTACTGCTGCGGGGATAGTGTGGCTCATTGTCATGGCAGTGCTGGGCGGGATAAACGGGCTGTCGGATAACTATCGCATGAATATAATACTGTCCTTTATCATGCTAATGAGCGGGATAATACTTATCAGCATGGGTGTGCTCTGCGAGTATATTTCGCAGGTGTTCATACAGGTAAAGAACAGACCAATATATATTGAAAGGTCATGCATGACCTATACTGAGGAAAATGAAGAGAATTAAGGAACTGTTTATAAAATACCGCGAGCTGATAATGTATGTGATAATAGGCGGCTGCACCACGCTGGTCAACTGGATAGTGTATGCTGTGCTGACAGCGCTGGGCGTGGGAATGACCGTTTCCAACGGCGCAGCATGGGCAGGTGCGGTGATATTCGCCTTTTTTGCCAACAAGCTGCTGGTCTTTGAGAGCAGGAGCTTTGTCTCGGCCACGGTGATAAGGGAAGCGGTCAAATTTGTGAGCTCCAGAGTGCTTACGGGGCTTATCGAGATATTTCTGCCAGCTTTGCTGTTCAAGGCGGGGCTGGACATGGACATTTTCGGCATCGAGGGCGCAGCGGCAAAGCTGACGGTCAGTGTGATAGTCATTGTGCTGAACTATCTGTTTGGCAAGCTGGTGGTGTTCACGAAAAGGGACAGATAGCCGAAAAATTCACAAGGAGAAGCATAGCATATGGTGGTTTTCATAACAGGCGCAGCATATGGTCTGGGCAGGATATTTTCCGATGAATTTACCTCACGGGGCCACGAGGTCATGAGCGATGAAGGTGTGGGCATATCGGACGTGAACGCTCTGTATGAGCATCTGAAAATGCATCGTCCTGACGCGGTCATTCATTGCAGGCGGGACCTTCCCTCTCCGGAGCATACCATGGAGAGGATAGCCTTTTGCTGCGGTGAGCTGGACATTCCGCTGATGTATGTGAGCAGCTCGTCTGTGTTCGGAGATAATGAACGTGTCTGCGAGAGAACGCCCCGCGGTCCCATTACGAAGCGAGGGCTGGTGTACTACAACTGCGAGAACACTGCTGCAAAGTGCAAGCGTTTTATAATCTACCGGCTGCCCGACAACATGTTCGGCTGCGGCGACGAGGATATAGCACAGCGGCTTTTGACCCTTGGCAGGCGCAAAAAGGAGCTTATCCTAAATGCGGAGAAGGGCTGTTCGGTGGTATATGCCAATGATGCTGCGGAGCTGGGAGCGGATATCATCGAATCGGGGAAAAGCGGGATATTCCACGGAGCCAACGAGGGGCTCTGCACAGAATTTTCCCTTGCCTGCGAGCTTTATCGGCTGACCAGACTTGCAGGGGACGAGGATTTCTATGATGTGACAGTAAATCCCACAGCCCTTGGCGGAAGAGCCTTTGAGATGCAGTGCGCGTCCATAAGGAAGGTGGGCATAGAGCCTCTTGAGAGCTGGCAGAGCGCGCTGGAGAGGTATACAAAGGCATCTGGCGGGATTTACTTGCAAAAGGGATAAGTATGTGATATAATATAAGTAAGGAAGGCGGGAGCTACCAATGGGAAGAGACATCATATCTGCGAAGCTGGATATAATATTCAAGAAGATATTTTCGGAAAATGACGATCTGCTCACAGATTTTGTAGCAGGGCTACTGGAGATACCCACAGAAAGCATAACGAGCATATCCTTGAAAAACACAGAGATAACACCCGAAACGCTGGAAGGGAAATTCAGTCGGCTTGACCTGAATATGACCGTTAATGATAAGCTTGTGAATGTGGAGATACAGCTCAATAAGAACGAGGATTTCAGAGACAGGACAATGTTTTACTGGTCGAAGCTGTTCACCTCGGAGCTTGGCAGCGGAGAGAACTATTCAAATCTGAAAACAGCGATAACGATAAATATCCTTGATTTTGTAATGTTTCCCGACCGCGAGGATTATCATGCGGAGGTTGTGCCGGTAATAAAGGACACAGGCGAGGTATATTCCGACAAATTCCATATTCATATATTCGAGCTTAGAAAGCTTCATAAAAACTATAAGACCCGAAGTCGCCGCGAGATGTGGCTGAACTTCATCAATTCTGAAAGTGAGGAGGACTTTGATATGATCAGGCAGATAAATGATCCGGTAATGAACAAAGCGGTGAAGGTCATAATAGACATGAGCCGCGACACGCAGATACGTGAAAATGCGCGCATCAGAGAAAAGGCCCTTCACGATGAAGCGTTTTTCATGGAGGGTGCAAGGGCTGAGGGCGAGAAGATAGGAATAGAAAAGGGCATATCCCAAATGATCGAAAAGCTAAAAGCGCGTGGCATGACCGACGATGAGATCGACGAGCTTATGAAGAACTGATCGTCCGATAAGTAAAGCAGGTGAAGAAATGGTGAAGGTCATAATAGACATGAGCCGTGACAGCAGATGCGCGAGAGGGCTATTCACGAGGAAATAGAAGAGATATTCAAATACTGATATCAGGGGAAAGGAAAATCTCGGAAGGTTTTTTTGCAACTTTTTGCAATTGCCCGCAAAGCACGTAGAATAGTCGTTTTGCGGCAAGTTACAAAAATTTAATTTTGCTGTTTTTCGCTAAGCTTAATCAGTTCCTTAAGATAATAACGAGTTCTGGAACTTTTGAATCCAAGATGCACTGGTGAACCCATATGTATGGCTGTTTACCAACAGTGAATATGATGAGCATACAGTACTCAGGTACAAGATGGGCACCAAATGCGACCTTGGTTAATCCGAGGTGGCATTTCCGTTTTTTAAACTATTACTGCAAGATTTTCTTGATTTTCTCAAGTTTAGCTAATAAGTCATTCTCAATCATTGTTTCAACATCTATATTCGGATCGAACAGCGCATTAAGAGACTGATATGTATGTTCATTTAATACAAGACCCCAATTTTCTTCTGAAAGGTCTTCCGAGCTATCCGTGCTGCATTTCATCATTTGCTCAATATTTCGCAGAACATTAGAGCTATTCAATGAGAAACGGTTGACCCAATAGACGAAAGTTTGTCTTATTGATCGAAGAAAACCGTTGTTCAGGTTTAAAAGTTCAGCTTTTGAGAGAGAAAGAAGATTTTTGACATAGTAAATGCCAGACTCTATAAGAATATTGCATATTTGGGATGAAAGATAAAGGCTCTGTATAGGCAGAGCTAAAATATCTTTTTCGAGATTCTCGGGAATCGGCCAGCTGCGATAACCAAGTTCTTGAATTTTTTCTATCAATTCATGATAAGATTTCGCTCCAAGATTTCTCGCAGCCATCAATTCTTCTTTTGTTTTTTGAAAGATATCATTTAATGTCAATATTCCCGCTCTTTTAAGACATCTGGAAGTGCGAACAGATAAATTAAGCTCTTCAATCTCACAAATACCGGCATCATTATGTTTATCGGAAATAAAAAGTGCAACCAGATCCTCTAATTCCATATAATTCAGACTTCTGACAAAGTTGTAATAGCTTATATGCAGTTTGGGAATATTAAAAATCCGATCCTGTTCGGGCAATGAATTCTCATACATAGAAATAACAAGTAAACGCTGCCTGTATGGTGCGATACGCTGAATGGTTGAGTGTATTCGCTGTGAAAAACGTCCGACAATTTCAGAAGGAAGTTCGCCATCATTAGAAAATTCAACCCATTTTTCAACAGTCCCACCCCAGGATAGCTCTCCATAAATGGGATCATTTGGCTTGTTAATATAGAATGCACCGTCTGATGAAACCAAAATAATTTTTACTTTGTAAATTCTTATTA
>CAMEYZ010000101.1 GCA_945947715.1 uncultured Clostridia bacterium
AGGGCTTCGTTACCGATGTGCTGGAGGAACAGCTGGCAGCAGAAAAGCCTGATATCATCTATGCATGCGGACCGTCGGTTATGCTGAAAAGGATAACCGAACGGGCGATCAAGGATAATATCCGCTGTCAGGTCTCTCTTGAGGAAAGAATGGGCTGCGGCGTGGGAGCATGTCTTGTATGCGCCTGCCGCACCATACGCGACGGTAAGGAATATTACGCCCACGTCTGCAAGGACGGACCCGTATTTGAGAGTACAGAGGTTATTTTCTAAAGGAGAGTTAAGTTATGAGTAAGCTTTCGGTAAATTTTGCGGGAGTTGAGTTTAAAAACCCCATAATCCCCGCATCGGGGACCTTCGGCTACGGCCGTGAATATGAAGAGTTTTATCCTCTGTCAAGGCTGGGCGGTATTTCCGTCAAGGGGACCACTGAGGAGCTGAGAACGGGAAATCTTCCGCCGAGGATAGCGGAGACTCCGGCAGGCATGCTCAACAGCGTAGGTCTCCAGAATCCCGGCGTGGACCATTTCATCTCCACCGACCTGCCTTATCTGAAAACAAAGGATACTGTGATAATTGCCAACATCGCAGGCAGGACTGCGGAGGGATATCGTGAGATAGCAGAAAAGCTGGACAAGACAGATGTTGACATGATAGAGGTGAACATTTCCTGTCCCAATGTAAAGGCAGGCGGTGCGGCGTTTGGCGTGTCCTGCGAGGGCGCGGCGGAGATAACCCGAATCGTAAGAAATGCTACATCGAAGCCTGTGATGATGAAGCTTTCTCCCAATGTCACCAACATTGCAGAAATCGCTAAGGCGGTCGAAGCCGAGGGAGCAGACGCTGTATCGCTGATAAACACCCTTCTCGGCATGAGGATTGATATCAAAACAAAACGTCCCATACTTCATAATAATGTGGGTGGACTTTCAGGTCCTGCGGTTTTCCCTGTTGCGGTTAGAATGGTATGGCAGGTGGCAAATGCTGTCAAGATACCCGTCTGCGGAATGGGCGGCGTTTCCACTTGGCAGGATGCTGTCGAAATGATGATGGCAGGAGCCTCTGTGGTTCAGGTAGGCGCTGCGATATTCAATGACCCGTATGCTCCCGTTAAAATAATCGACGGACTGGAGAAATACTGCGAGGACAACAATATCGGCAATATCGGAGAGATAACAGGCTCTGTGATGCCGTGGTAAATAATTTCAAGGCTGGTAATAGAATGAGCACAAGGATATACTGCGTTCGTCATGCGGAGGCAATGGGGAACGTAATGGAATTTTTTCAGGGCAGGACCGACACCGACATCAGCCCAAAGGGCGAAAAGCAGCTTGCCTGTCTTGCGGAAAGATTTAAGGATATTGATTTTGATATAATTTATTCAAGTCCTCTTAAGCGCACAAGAGCTACAGCTGCGGCGGTCAATAAATATCATTCTGCGGATATCCTCATAGATGACCGTCTTATCGAGATAAACGGGGGAGTGTGGGAAGGCCTGAAATGGGCGGATATCCCCGTGCTCTATCCTGAGGAGTATAAGCTCTGGACGGACAAAATGGAGGATTTTCACATAAAAGACGGTGAAGCAATGACAGAGGTATACGACCGCATGAGCCGCGCAATGGACGACATCGCTGCTAAAAATCCGGGAAAGACGATAGTTGTGGTATCACATGGCTGTGCTCTGAGGAATTACCTCTGTTATGCAAACGGCGACAGCATCGACAGGCTTGCAGACGTGGGCTGGTCGGACAATACCGCTGTTTCCTGCGTGGAGTATGACGAGAATGGACATAAGCGGCTTATCTTCAAAAATGATTCCTCGCATCTGCCCGAGGAGCTTTCCACACTGAGAACGTCGAAATGGTGCAGATACGAGGATAAAAAGGACTGATAGCATGAAAATAATGGGAGTGGACTTCGGCGACAGCAGAACAGGTCTTGCTATATGCGACAAGAGCGAGTTTCTGGCCTCTCCGCTTACGGTGATACATGAGTACAACTTTGACCGCTGTCTTGAAAAAGCTGCGGAGTATGTGAAAAGCGAAAAGGCTGAGCTTATTGTGGTGGGATTTCCCAAGAATATGAACAATACCATTGGCGAGCGGGCGGAAAAATGCACACTTTTCGGTCAGCGCCTTGAAGAAATGACCGGAGTCAAGGTAGTCATGTGGGACGAGCGCTGCACTACTGTATCGGCGCACCAGTATCTCAACGAGACCAACGTCAGAGGAAAAAAGCGCAAGAACATAGTGGACGCTGTGGCGGCTGTTATCATTCTTGAAAGCTATCTTGGATACAGAAAAAATACCCGTGAACAATGAATTGATAAAAATATCGGCAGACAGAGGAAAGCTGTCTGCCGATTTTATATTTCATTGGTGAAGCATATGTTCTGAAAACTTGCGCTAATTATGATAATATGTTTTAAATAATTCCATAAGATCGCAAAAATAACCTTTTTACAAAAAAAACATTGACAATCGGCGCAGATGTGGTATAATAATTAATGTATGTATTTTTATATCAATCACATATTCCAATACAGAAACGGAGCTATAGATTATGGAATGGACAGGACTTAACGACCTGCGAGAGAAATATCTCTCATTCTTTGAAAGCAAAAATCACACAAGAATGGCAAGCGCCTCCCTTATCCCTCATGGGGATAACAGCCTGCTGCTCATCAACAGCGGAATGGCGCCTCTGAAAAAATTCTTCCTTGGCACAGAGACTCCTCCCAACGTAAGAGTCACCACCTGCCAGAAGTGCATCAGAACTCCTGACATCGAGCGCGTGGGCAAGACTGCACGTCACGGTACTTATTTTGAAATGCTCGGAAACTTCTCCTTCGGCGATTATTTCAAGCACGAGGCTATCGCATGGGCATGGGAGTTCCTCACAAAGGAGCTGGAGATACCTGCTGACAGACTCTGGATAACTATCTACGAAAGCGACGATGAGGCTGAAGAAATCTGGGAAAAGGAGATCGGTATCCCTCATGACAGGATAGTCCGCCTCGGAAAGGCTGACAACTTCTGGGAGCACGGCAGCGGTCCCTGCGGCCCCTGCTCTGAGATACACTTCGACAGAGGCGAGGCATACGGTCCCTTTGAAAGCTTTGAACAGGCAGGGGACTGCGACCGTATCATCGAGATATGGAACCTCGTATTCAGCCAGTTCGACAGCGACGGCAAGGGCAACTACGCCGAAATGGCACATAAGAACATCGACACGGGTATGGGTCTTGAAAGACTTGCCTGCGTAATGCAGAACGTGGACAACCTCTTTGAGGTAGACACTGTTCAGAACATTATGAAGCACATCAGCGACATTGCCGGTGTTAAATACAAGGAAAATGAAAAGACTGACGTTTCTCTCCGCGTTATCACCGATCATATCCGTTCCACCACATTTATGGTGGGCGACGGAGTTACAGTTTCCAATACGGGAAGAGGCTATGTTCTCCGCAGACTTTTAAGACGCGCTGCAAGACATGGCAGACTTCTTGGCATCAAGGAGCCCTTCCTCTACAAGGTATGCGATACCGTTATCGACGAGAACAAGTGTGCATATCCCGAGCTTGAGGAAAAGAGAGAGTACATCAAAAAGGCAATTCTCCGCGAGGAGGAAAACTTCGCAAAGACTATCGACGCAGGAATGGAAGTTCTGGAGAAGATGCTTTCCGGCATCGAAAAGGGCGGAGTTCTTTCTGGTGAGGATACCTTCAAGCTTTCCGATACCTATGGCTTCCCCTTCGACCTTACGAAGGAAATTGCCGAGGAAAGAGGCATCTCCGTGGACGAAGAGGGCTTCAATGAGTGCGTAAAGGCTGCAAGAGAGCTTGCTAAGGCAGACCATGCAGCAAAGGGTGGCTCCTCCTGGGACGATGACACTCTTTCTGGGCTTACCGTTCCCGCAACTGAGTTTACAGGCTATACCGATTTTGAGGCGCAGTCAAAGGTACTGGCTATCTTCAAGGATAACGCTCAGGTATCCTCCATTTCCGAGGGAGACGACGCTGTTATCATTCTCGACAAGACTCCCTTCTATGCGGAAAGCGGCGGACAGGTAGGCGATGAGGGCGTTATCACCATTGGCGAAAGCTCCTTCACTGTTACCGATACAAAGAAGACTGCAAACGGTCAGTATCTCCACTTCGGTACCGCTGATGTAGGCGGAATTTCCGAGGGCGACACTGTTACAGCCTCTATTGACAAGGAAAGACGTCTTTCCATTATGAGAAATCACACCTGCGCACATCTTCTCCAGGCAGCTCTCAGAACTGTTCTTGGCGACCATGTACATCAGGCAGGTCAGCTCGTAAATGCCGAGAGAGTGCGTTTTGACTTTTCTCACTTTGAGGCTCTCACTCCCGACGAGCTTAAGAGAGTGGAAGCTCTTGTTAATCAGTACATCTTCGATGCAATTGATGTGACCATGACCGAAATGCCCATTGAGGAAGCGAGAAAGCTTGGCGCAATGGCTCTCTTTGGAGAAAAGTACGGCAATATCGTAAGAGTTGTAGAAGCAAAGGGCGCGTCCATTGAATTCTGCGGCGGTACACACATCAGCAACACATCTAAGATAGGTCTGTTCAAGCTTTTATCCGAAAGCTCCGTTGCCGCAGGCGTCAGACGTATCGAAGCTGTTACCGGAACAGGCGTGCTTGCTCTTATCGAGGAATATAAGGAAAACATCGAAAAATCCGCACAGGCATTCAAGCTCGTAAATCACAGCGAGCTTCCCGCAAAGTGCGCTGCTGCAGCTGCCGAGATCAAGACCCTCGAAAAGGAAAAGGCAGAGCTTAACTCTAAGCTGGCAGCTTCCGCTCTTGACGGTATCATGGACAAGGCAGTGGACGTAAACGGCGCAAAGCTGGTAACAGTTTCCGTAAAGAATACGGCTCCCGACGTGCTCCGTTCTATGGGAGACAAGATCAAGGATATGAGCGCAGACGTTATCGCTGTACTTGCTGCAGATAACGGAGAATCTGGCTCACTGCTCTGCGTATGCGGAAAGAACGCCGTTTCTAAGGGTGCTCATGCAGGAAAGATGGTCCAGAAGCTCACCGCTATCACAGGCGGAAAGGGCGGCGGACGTCCTGACAGCGCAATGGGCGGTATCGGCGACAATTCAAAGATCGCTGAGGCATTAAATTCAGCCGCTGATGTTGCAGCAGAGTTTATAAAGTAAGAATTATATATCCTCCCTATGGGGCATTGCTCCACAGGGAGGTGTTTAAGAAAGGGTGTCAGTTATGTCAGACTGCTTATTCTGCAAGATAATCGCAGGAGAGATCCCCTCAAAGAAGGTCTACGAGGACGATATGATTTATGTTTTTGAGGATATTGCTCCCGCAGCTCCCGTACATTATCTTTTTATCCCCAAGGAGCACATCGCAAGCGCTGCGGAGGTGACTCCCGATAATTCGGCTGTGGTCGCTCATATTTTTGAGAAGATTGCAGAAATTGCAAAGGGTCCTCAGTTTGAGAACGGCTACAGAATAGTGTCCAACTGCGGCGACGCGGCAGGACAGTCTGTAAAGCATCTCCATTTTCACCTGCTTGCAGGTAGAGAATTCACCTGGCCTGCGGGCTGATAATTGGACCAACAGGATCGGAGGTTTCACAGATGACAAGAAAAATGGCTTGGGTAGGGTTTTCCTATATATTCGGGCTGTTTTTGTCATCTGTTCTTGGTATTTCTATATCCTTCGCCGCAGCAGCCGTATTATTCTCGGCGGCTGCGGTTATGATTTTTCTGAAAAAACGTGTAAAGCTTCCTGCTGCGGTGATAGCTTCGGCCGTCTGTCTGGCTGTGGGATTTTGTCAGTATGCCTTGTATGACAGCTCGGTTTATGAAAAAACTGTGGCTCTCGACGGAGAAAGCACCGTTTTTTCGGGAAAAATAACCGATAAGGATAATTCATCAAACGGAAAGATTGCCTATACCATTATGGGCAGGTTAAACGGCAGGATATCCTGCGGCGCTGTGCTTTATTCGGACACAGTCAGCGCTGATATCGGCGATAAGCTCAGCTTTTCGGGTGAGGCACATAAAATATCTGATAGCTATGTTTTTTCATCGGAAAGCTATTACAAATCAAAGGGGATATATCTGCGGTATTATTCTGCCGAGGACTGCACCGTTTCAGAGAGTGCTTTCTCCCTCAGAAGAATCGCTGACCGATACAGAAGCTATATCCTCGGAGTGATAGACGAAAATATGCCCGAGACCGAGGGTTCGGTGATGAAAGCTATGCTCCTCGGAGATAAGTCCTCGCTGGACGATAATGTGAAGACCATGCTGTACCGAAGCGGCTGCGGACATATAATGGCAGTTTCCGGTATACACATGACTATCATCTGCACATTTCTCACCGCACTTCTGCTAAACCTCACACCTCTTGGCAGAAAAGCTGTATTCTTCATAACCATGGTGATACTGGGCTTTTTCTGCATTATGGCGGGACTAACTCCGTCGGCGGTGCGTTCCTATATAATGCTGTTTATCGTTGGATTGGGAAGCGCTCTGGGACGAGAGGGCGATACCCTCAATTCACTTGGTATAGCAGGGATAGTTCTAACTATAGCCTCGCCCTATGCCGCTGCGGATACTGGACTAATACTCTCATTTGCAGGAGTTATCGGGATTGGCGTTATTGCTCCTGAAGTCATCGGAAGGATAAACCGTCTGCTTTCTGAAAGAAAATATGCTAAGAAGAAGGAGCTTAACAGGATAGAATGCTCCTTTATCGGGTCAGTTTGTGCATGTATTGCTACCTTTCCCGTATCAATGCTCATATTTGACGAGGTATCGGTCATTTCGCCTGTTACAAATACATTTCTTGTGCCATTATGTACGGCAGCTCTGCTATGCGGAGCAGTAACCGCTCTTACAGGCGGAATACCGCTGCTTGCAAAGCCGCTGCTGTTCATAGCCACTCTGCTGTGCAAGCCTGTTTTTTCTGTTTCGGAGCTTATCTCTCATACGCCGTCAATCTATCTTCCCATGGGAGAACCTGCATATAAATACATCGCTGCTGCAGTTACAGCGCTAATTATTTCGCTGATGTTCATAAACCGCGATATAATAAGCTCCTGTCTTACGGGGATTGTATGCATGTGCGCAGTTACGGCTATATGCAATATCGGAAGAATGATATCCTCTGACGAGGTATATGCGGCCTATGTTTTCGATGGTAGCGGAGGGACTGCAATGGTCATTACAAACGGCAGGAGTGCTTCGGTGATAGATATGGGCGGAGGCTCATATGCCGCAGACAAGTATCTGAAGCAGAAGGGCATATACGATGTTGATATGATAATGCTCACTAAGGACCCTGCGTCGGAAATATCCGCATATTACGACCGCTTCGGACTATACCGCACAGCTTCCTATTTCTGTTTGGAAAATTCCGGAGTATATAATAACGAGGAGCTTTCAGAAAAGCTATGCTATTATGAGCAGGACAAGCTTTATACCGTGGGATATGCGGACTTTTTCGCGGACAGCTCGGGAGGAACAGAGCTTTTCATAAACGATCTGCTGTTTTATATTCCTGTGGATAAAACGTCGGAAATTAATGCGTTCTGCACACTTCTGCACGGAAGAGGAAGCTTTTCCGTCACAGGCAGCAGGTACATATGCACTGACGGAAAGGGAGAGTATTTCTCAGAGGACAGCGCTATTTACGATAATTGCTGTGTTGAATTTACAATAAAGGATAATTCCGTTAAAGAAAGGGTGATGTTTGTTGGCAGCGATAACTGAAAATCAGCTTAAG
>CAMEYZ010000102.1 GCA_945947715.1 uncultured Clostridia bacterium
TGTAACCTAAGCTGAAAAACCCCGCCCGCGGCAACCGCTGTCGGGCGGACCCGACTAACTTTTCTTTGCTTCCAGACTGGTTATCAGCGTTCCTGTGTTGGCAGCGAAAATATTGTCCACAAATAATACGTCCGTTACCCCTGCTGCTTTGATATAGTCTACCGCATTCACTCCGAAATATCGTATATCAATAACATATATCTCGTCAAAGCCATTGACAAAGTACGGAGCTATAGCGTTTCCATAGGATTCCTTGAATATCGCCAGCTTCCGCCCTGTGCCGCTGTCTGAGGTTATCTTCACATGCATGTTGTCGCCGCCTAAGAACATACCGTACATGTTCCCACCGCTGGCATATTCGTGGAAAACAGCGGTCGGCCCAAGAGACGCAAGGTCGTTGTATCGGTACGCCTGCGCCGAGAACTGCGCGGGCGGGATATAGTAGTAGAATGTTTCGGGATGATTTTTCAGTATTGGGTCACCCGTATAGCTGTACAGCGAGCCCACAAAGCCGTCCTTTGAGCGTTCCTCGTATTCGCTGAGGTCGGGGAAATCTATCCCCGCAGTTTTGCAGAACGCAGTATATGCGTAATATGCTCCCCTGCCCGTCCAGTGGTGGTCGGTGCGGAAGTAGATATATTCGTCGGTGTGCTGTGCAAGCTCAGAGTATGCGTCTATAGTGATGATGCTGTCGTCCAGATTTTCATAGATGTAGTCGATAGCGTCCTTCTGAGAAGCGGAATACTTGCTGTACTTTTTCGGCAGATAAAACTCCGCCGAGGTAGGAACTAACATGTTATACACATTGATATCGTCACCGAGAGCCTCCTTGTAGCCATTGATGACGCTGGCATAACGCAGGCCCTCCTTTTTGTTGCCGCCGAAAAGCATTATACCTGCTTCCTCGCCGTACATTTCGATGCCGTTCACAAGTATGCCGTTGTTGAGGAAATCGTTGATATTTCCGGTAAATTCCTCTTCCTCAGGGGGAGTGGTCTCGGTGACTGCTTCCGTTGTTGTTTCGGGAAGCTCCGTAACAGCGGGAGCTTCGGTGATGACAGGCTCCGTTTCAGCGGGGAGCTCTTCGGTGACAGCCTCCGTTTCGGTCTGAGTCTCAGTCACATCAGGAAGATATACCGTATCATCATCGTCGTCCGGCTCCTCGGGGGCAATTTCCGCCACATTTCCGTAAAACTTCGGAGAAACGGATATTCCCCGTGCATTCTCGATATGTGACGCCGCATTTACCAGCTCATCACGCATAGGAACGGTATCGGTGTAGTATTTGTCCAGCTGACTTGCAAACTCTCCGCTGAAATAGGAATCGGCAGTAAGCTCGGGACGCACCTCCAGCTCACGTTTTTCCGTTTCGGAAACAGTGGGACGGTCGCCCAGTGTAAGCCACATAGATATCCCGCCCAGCACAGTGCAGAACACCGCCGTGGATATCATTGCAGAGGGACTGTTCTTTTTATTTTTTTTGCCCATAGTATTCACCTTAGAATCTGAAATACAGGAATGGATTATACGTTGTCTGCTTTACAAGAAGCAGCGAGGATATCAGAAATACTGCGATAACCAGCAAATCGTATGCTATCGTAACAGCAGCTGCTGCGCCCTTTGATTTCTCCGCAGCCCCTTCAAGCTTGCCCCTTATAAACGGGAATACCGGACAGGACAGTATAACTGCCACAATGATAACAAAGCATATCCCCTCAAGACGGCTGACAGTGATATCGTCGATAAGGGGGATATTTCCGCCGCCGAACATGCCTGTGAGACAGCCTCCCAGCGCATTAAGGTCCTCAAAGTAGAATATCGCCCAGCCGAAAATCACCGCGATAAGCAGATACAGATGTGAGAAAAGCTTCGGCAGCTTTTCAAGATATTTTCCGTAGAAGAATTTCTCGGCAGTAACAAGTATGCCAAAATATGCTCCCCAGATGATGAAGTTCCAGGACGCGCCGTGCCACAGTCCCGTAAGAAGCCATACCACAGCAAGATTCACCGCCTGATGACGTCGGTTGCCGCCCATAGGGATATAGACGTAATCCCGGAAAAAGCTGCCCATGGAGATGTGCCATCTGCGCCAGAACTCCGTCGCAGAGCGTGAAATATACGGATAATTGAAATTCTCGGTGAGAGTAAATCCGAACATTCTGCCAAGACCGATAGCCATGTCGGAGTAGCCCGAGAAGTCGAAATAAATCTGAAGGGTGAACAGGATAATGCCGCTCCATGCGGATAATACCGACGACGGAAGGCTCTCAAAGCCAAGGAAAAGATCAGCAGCCTCTCCCACGCAGTTTGCAATTATGACCTTTTTCCCCAGTCCTAAGGCAAAGCGGGAAAAGCCTGCGGAAAGGTCCTCAGCAGTTATCGTGCGTTTGCCCAGCTGTTCGGAGATGTCGGTGTACCGCACGATAGGTCCCGCCACCAGCTGAAAGAACATGGAAACATACAGCAGGAACTTGAAAAAGCTGTGCTGAACAGAAGCCTTGTTCCGATAGACGTCCACGGTATAGGATATGGTCTGGAAGGTGTAAAAGGACACTCCCACAGGAGGCGAAAATTTCGGGACAGCAAGAGAAAGTCCCGTAATAGCGTTGATATTTGTCACGATAAAGCCGCTGTACTTGAATAGGACAAGCACTCCCAGATTAAATACAAGGGAAACTATCACGCCCAGCACAGCCGACTTTTTCCCACGATGCCGTTCGATGAACAGTCCATTCAGGTAATCCACCGCAGAGCTTATGACAAGCAGCAGCACCCACACAGGCTCACCGAAGGAATAAAAAAGCAGCGAAAAAATTATCAGAACTCCGTTGCGGACAGTGCTGTTCGGGGTGATGTAGTAGCACAGAAGGCAGAGCGGAAGAAAAAGATATATGAAAATCAGGTCTGAAAAAACCAAGTCAAGATCACTCCGATTTTTATTTTCTATTTTTTATATTACCATATTTCCGCATTATATACAATGGTTAGTTTAACAAATTTCTGTATTTTTTCAGCAGGACTTTTTAATCGTATTCTAATTTTTCTAACCGAAAAAATAGTGACAAATCAACATTTATATTGTATAATTAAATTATTAATGAATATTATTAATGAATTTTGAAAGTGAGAAAATAAAATGGCTATTGATCTGAACAAGGAGCATTATAACTCAAAGAATAATAATGACGAGAATATACGAACAGTATATCCAGAAGCTGAGTCGGAGGAAATATATCCGGACAGGGAGAAATATCCTCATCAGGAGATATCTCCTGAAAGCAGGCCTTCACAGGATAATCCCCCTCCTGTACAGGAGGTATTTTCCCAGAATGAGGTGCGGCATATCGAAACTGCGGAGGAACGCGCCTTGACAAATCCGCAGCATGATGATATTATTAATAAAAAGGAGAAAAAGCATAAAAAGAAAAAACATAAAAGAAGAGGCTGGATATTCTGGGTAGTGCTTGTCGCATTGATTGCCATGATATCCAATAAATACAAAGAAATATCCACCTTTGTATACACCAATTTCATGGACGGTACCTTTGCCGAGACCACCACCGATTTTTCTGCTGTGGGGATAAAGACTCTCACTCTTACCGACAGCAATTCAGATGTGATTGTCAGAAGCTCCTCTGATGAGGACTTTCATATCTCGGTAAAATCTCCCGACAGCAAGTCCTATGACATGAAGTCGGAAAACGGTGGGATAACTGTAAACGGCTCAAAGCAGTCAGGCTCATTCATGACCTTTATCATCAGCTCGGACATCACCCTGTATATCCCCGATAGCTACGCGGGCGATATCGTCATAGACAACAAAAATACGACGATAGAATGTTCTGCGGGAAATAACCTCGATATCACCAACACCAACGGAAGCGTAAAGCTTTCCGACATTGACGGCAGCGATATCCGCATTAAAAACGACAACGCTTCGGTCACTCTTAACGACGTCACGGCAGATTCAATAAAAACGGAAACAAAGAACGCTTCGATAACAGCCGAAAAGACAACCGCTGCGACCCTTGACCTGAACGCGAAAAACGCCTCCGTCAATGTGGAAGGCTGCACCGCTTCGGAGTACGCCTCCCTTTATTCAGGCAACGGCAGCGTAAATGCGGAGCATTCCTCCTTTGCGGTGTCTGGCAGCCTTATCTCCTCAAACGGCTCGGTCAATGCCGAGGACTGCGTATTCACAGGAGAAAGCGTTATCAGCGCCGAAAACGGCAGAGTTAGTCTTGATGACCTGTCCTTTGAAAACATGACTATTAAGGCGAAAAACGGCAGCATCGACTGCGAAGCCTTCGGTGACCCCTCGGATTATCGGATATCCGCTTCGGCAGAAAACGGCTCCTCCGATGTTCCCGCCGGCGGCTCCGATGGGTATTATCTGAACTTGTCCGCACAAAACGGAAAGATAGAGCTTGACTTTGACGGTTCAAAGCCAATATTATACTGAAAGGAAAACACATAAAATGGCGATAAATCTGAAAAAAGAGAACTATAATAATGATGAGGACCGCTTCAAGGGAGCGTCTGATGACGGAGAGATATATCCCCAAAGAGAACAGCCTCCCGTTCAGGAGATATATCCCGGTCAAAACAGCGCAGGCGCCGACCAATGGAATGACCCTCAGCCTCAGCTGAATATCCGCACTGCTGAGGAAACGCAGGTGCGGGTCCCGAATTACAGTGCAGCCCCTGTGCCCAATGCACAGCCGCCGAAAAAGCGTCTCGGCGCAGGCCCGATAATGCTTATCATCGGCGGAGTCATCATGATGAGTATCTTTTTAATAGGCGCTGTGGCGGGAATGGCCCATGAAGTCCTCAACATGGCGGACCCGTCGGTCGTAGAAACGGAATACACCTACGAGCAGCCCGACTCCGATTTTGTGTATAGCGGTGAAAATGTGGGCGATATCGTACTTAATGCCAATAACGTGTGCCTTGATGTGAAATACGGCAGCGGCACAGACGTGACCTTTACCGTTGTCAGCGACAGAGTAATAAGCTTTGACGAAGCGCTTGCTCTTTCCGATGAAAACTCTGTCCTCACCGCAAACTACATCTCCGACATCAACTACAGCGAGGACGACTATTATCAGGAGGATATTATCCTCACTCTGCCCAAGGATTTTGACGGTCAGCTGCGGCTTACGGGCAGAAATTCCGATATAAACTGCAGCTCTGCCGTGCTGGGAAGCACTGTAGATTTTTCCTGCGCAGACGGAAATATCTACCTTTACAAGGTCTCTGCGTCGGATATACGGCTGAACTCGGACAACGGCACCTTATCCGCTGATACGATAACAGCGGACAGCTTCACCGCTAACACCGACAACGGCAGCATGTATCTTTCTGAGGTCAGCGTTGAAGGCGCTGCCGATATCAGCACAGGCAATGGTCATATGGATTTGGAGAATATGCATTTCGGCGGAGAAACTATGATCGAAGGAAATGGCGATATTGACGGTACTCAGCTGAAATTCGTCGGAGACGCCTCCATTAGCTGCTCCAATTCGGACATAGAGCTCTCCGTCACAGAATTTGGAAATATGACCATCTCCAACGGCAACGGAGATGTTTACATCGACACTCCCTGCAGCAGAGCGGATTACACAGTTGAAGCAAGCACCTCCAACGGAACATGCTCCGTGGAAAACGGCGGAAACGGTCAGTATAAGCTGGAAATAAAGGACCGCAACGGCAATGTAGATGTGACCTTCGGCAGCGGCGAAACAGAAATAGAATAATCAATCATCGGGGGCGGGAATATGGCAATAAATCTGAACAAGGAAGAGTATCAGAAAAATTCTGAACCGACACCGGATAACGTCACGGAAAGCCGTCCCATAAGGGAAGTATTCCCCACCTATAACGACCCGCCCTATAGTAACGGCACCATAGGCGAGGACGGAGAGATATATCCTGTAAGGGAGATATATCCACAGCCTTCAATAAAGGTCTCTGAGGAGAATCCCCCAGCGAAGCTTCCGCAAAATGATATCCTCCCGCCCCAGAAAACGAAGGAAAAGGATATGACCGGCAGATTTCTGGAGCCGCGCATATATATAAGGAAGCCATTGAAGCTGATTTTCGTATTAATTGCGATAGCGGTGCTTACCGTTCTTGTTTCTTTTTCGATAGTGTATAATATGGAGGATTGGCAGTTCTGGACGTCAAGGTAGGACCTTTTAAGGGGAAAGCGAACCCTCTATTATTTTCATTGACCTTGACTGTATTGAAATAGAAGGTGCGTACTGCGCAAAAGCTCCGGGCGATGTCACCCTAACTCTTCCGGAAAACTACAAGGGCAGTGTAAAGCTTATCGGAAACAATTCACGGATAAACTGTGCTAACACCTCATTCGGAGATATGTCCGTGACAGACAGCAAAGATGGTCAATATATCCTCAATATTAATACAAGCGGAAATATGGACCGTTATTTCGATCAGAATGACGAAGATTCACTTACATAAGGTGGTAATAATATGGACAATAAATACCTTAAGCTTCTTGCAAAGCAGTACCCCGATATCGGCGCAGCCTCGGGGGAGATAATCAATCTCAACGCCATATGCTCCCTTCCCAAGGGCACGGAGTATTTTTTCAGCGATCTTCACGGCGAGTACCGTGCATTTCTGCATCTGCTGAAGAGCGCCTCGGGAATGATACGCTCCCGCATCGGGACGATCTTTGCGAAAACTCTTTCCTCCGGCGAGCAGGAGGCACTTGCGGCACTGATATACTATCCAGAGGAAACGTTAAAGCAGCTCACCGCCGAAGGCACCCTCGACGACGAATGGCGCAAGCTCACTATTTATAGGCTTATCGCTGTCTGCCAGAATGTGTCGGCGAAATATTCCCGGTCCAAGGTCCGCCGCAGAATGCCTGAAAAGTACGCATTCATCATAGATGAGCTGCTCCATGTCACCGAGGACATAAACCGTGACCTGTACTATGAGAATATAATCAGCTCCATTCTGGAAACGGGGATAGGCGACGATTTTATCATCGACATATGCAGCCTGATACGTTCACTATGTATCGACCGTCTCCATATAATCGGCGATATCTTCGACCGCGGACCGCGCGCAGATATAATCATGGATGAGCTAATGAAGTACAAGGACATCGACATTCAGTGGGGCAATCACGATATCTCATGGATGGGTGCTGCATCGGGAAACCGTGCGCTTATGGCAAATGTGGTTCGCATCGCCATATCCTACAATAATTTCGACGTGCTGGAGGACGGATACGGCATCAATCTGAGAGCCCTTGCCATATTTGCAGCCGATAACTATGCCACCGACCCCTGCGAGCGATTCATGCCCCATATCCTGGACGACAACAAATACGACCCTGTGGACATAAATCTTGCAGCGAAGATGCACAAGGCCATAGCAGTGATTCAGTTCAAGCTGGAAAGTCAGCTGATACATGACCACCCCGAGTATCATATGGACGACCGTGACGTGCTGAAATACGTGGACTTTAGCAAAGGCACAATGACCGTGAACGGCAAGAAGTACGAGCTTCTCGACAAGAGCTTCCCCACCATAGACCCCGACGACCCGTCGCGCCTCACTGACGAGGAATCGGCGCTCATGGACGTGATAGCAGGCTCCTTCCTGCACAGCAAGCTGCTGGACGAGCATATCGGCTTTCTGTATTCACACGGTTCGATGTACAAATGCTTCAATAACAATCTGATGTTCCACGGCTGTATCCCCATGAACGCCGACGGCAGCTTTGCCGAAATGGAGAT
>CAMEYZ010000103.1 GCA_945947715.1 uncultured Clostridia bacterium
TGACAGCGAAGCGAATCAAATGCTGCGGAGCCCCCCAAGGGCTCCGCCGAAAGGTAAATTTTGCTTTTCTAAAAAATATGAGCGGATAAAATGGCCGAGGCTTATTTTAATTCGGGGAAGATTTCGCTGATTTGAGGCGGTTAGTTTCGGCTTGTCAGCTTAGGGAACTCCCTTCGGGGCTATTATATGTTTTCAACGGAAGATTGCATCTTCCGACGCGTGCGAGAGGGACACCTCCGGGGGAAAGACAAGCGGCTCATACGAACTGTCAACGAAAGATTTTGTTTGAGTGGGTCGCCGCTTTTCTCTCCCCCTACGGTTTCCCTCTCGCGCTCACCCTTCCCTCGCCCTCTCTCTTTTGCTACGGGGAGAATGACATCGGTTACCGGGTGTTCCGCTTAGTTTTAGTTGGGCGGCGGCACCGTCGGCCGCCTTTTGTTCGTTTTTCTGATTCCACAATTAATGCTATTTGGGGATTTTCTTTTCGGTTTGTCCACTGCGTTCATGGGTTTTTACTGTTGGCTGTTAACTCTTAACTGCTAACTCTTAACTTCCAACTAAAAACTATTCACTCTTCACTCTTCACTATTCACTCTTCACTATTCACTAATTTCCAAAGGAAAGGAGCGTGAAAAAAGCTATGCCTAAGAAGCATAATAAGATCGTACTTGATCTGGAGTTTAATCCAATAAGGGAACCGTCCGCAAGACAGACCGCTCGGCACGAGATTATCGAAATAGGCGCTGTCATGCTGAATGACAGCCTTGAACAGATATCGTCCTTTCAGGAATACATCAAGCCTCAGCTTAACATCGTCGAGGAAAAAATAACTCAGCTGACCGGCATTACCAACGAAAAGGTAGCCGACTGCGGCTCCTTCAACGAGGTCATGCACCACTTTATGGAATGGATAGGCGATACGCCCTGTACATTCTATACATGGAGCGATTCCGATAGAAATGTTATGCTGGACGAGGCAGACCTCAAATGCCCCGATGACCCAGATTATGACATGTTTTACGTTCACTGGGTGGACCTGCAGATGATATATCAGCGCAAAATGGGGCTTCACAAGTCTATGGGACTGGCCAATGCACTGGGCACCATGCAGATATACTTCGCAGGAACAGAACACGGCGCACTGGCAGATGCTATAAACACTGCGGAGGTAATGCGCGTTATAAGCGACAGCAAACGCATGGAAGAGCTGAAACACTCCTCGGTGACCTTCAACGGAAAACCGTCCGAGTCGGGCTTCCATATGAATAATATCATCATCAAGAAAAAGTGAAAAAAGCTCCGAAGCTCACCGATATGGTGGCTTCGGAGCTTTTATAGTGGTTCAGAGTTCATATCTTGTATATCTCGTAAAGCTTCATAGTTTTGTCCTGTGCGATGTAGTCGTACATCAGCTTCAAGCACTCGCCCTTAGTCAGCCCCTTGTTGGGATTAAATTTGCCGTTAGTTCCGCTCACCATGCCCTTAGCCTTTGCAATGGCGATATATCCGCAGTATGCATGTGTTTCAGGAATGTCCGTAAACGGCGATTTATATATTCCCTTAAGCTCCGCAGCGTCCTTGCAGCTTGTAAAGTTCATCACATACAGCTTAGCAAGCTCCGCATAGGTAAGAGTCTTATTGCGGTACGCGTCCAGCTCCTCCTTGGTCTTGAAGGAAGGCAGACTGAAATAGAACAGATTCCTTTCCAGGTCGAAAAACTCGCCGATAGTTATATTCTCGTCGGGATTCAGCTTTCCATTTTCCGGCTCGATATAGATTCCATACGCAAGCAGAGTATTTATCTCCTTTTCGTACTTATATCCCTTGATGTCGGAGTAGCTTATCACCTTTTCCTCCACAGGCTTTTCATCGGTGTAGTAGGGCTTGCCGCTGTAGTTTATCCGCTCGCCGGTCAGACCGTTTATCATAAAGCTGCTGTCATAGATGTAGGTCAGATAGGTATGGGACTTCATCTGCAGGTCAACAAAGCTCTTATATTTCAGCTCAGGAGTCATACGCTCAAAGAGCATTTCATAGGCGGTATCCTCCGACACGAGCTTAGGCTCGGGGAAGTCCATGTCGTGATAGCTGTAATTGAAGCCGATAACCTCGCCGTTATAATCCACATTCATGCTCACATAGTCGAAGTCTGCTTCCAGACCGTTGACCTCGCGGACAAAGCGGACATTGATATAATCGGTGGGCTGTTTTTTATATTCGGTATGAATTATCTTATACTGCTCAGCCTTGCCGCCGAGATAGTATTTCATTGCAGCCTCCGCAGTCTTTTCGGCAGATTTAATATTTACAGCCTTCTTGCCGTTATAATAATCGTAATAGCTCTTGTTAAAGGAGATTATTTCGCCGGTAAGCGCGTCCATATTGACTGTCAGATAGATATTTCCGCCCTCGGAGGAGGTATATCTGAAATCTATGGTAAGCAGATACTTTACCTCGTCATTTTCGTCGGTATAGGTGCTGATGCTCTTGGAGCGGAAAACCAGCTTATCATTAAGCACAATGTACTTATCCTTTTTGATGATGTCGATAGCCTTTTCCTTGGAGATGTACTTACTTTCGTCCTCTATAGCCTTAAGCTCCGCCTCGGAGAAGCCCGCGTCATAATCCGCTTCACACTCCTCCTCGGCAAGTTCCATATCGTAATCGCCGAAGCTGTTGCTCCACTTGTAGGCGTCGGTGTAGGAATACTTGGTACGGTCGTCATAGTAGCTTGTATATTCTCCTGTTATGGCATCTATTTCATTTTCTCCGCTGTTCTCAGGACGATATACAGGGAGTATAAATCTTTCAGTTTCCCACTGCTTTGTTTTAGAATTATACTCTGTGTTTTCAAAATACTCGTATGAAGCATACAATCCCTTGCGCTCCTTATAGAGCTCATTAGCCTCATCAACGGATATCTTCTTTGTAGCATCTGCGAAGGTGCCACCGTCAGCAAACCATGACATCTGAAAGCTGAGCAGCTTGCCCGTATCGCGGTCGATAGTCATGCTTCCGGAATTGTTGTCCACCTCAAGGCCGTATTCCTCGCGCTCGATATAGTAGGATACAGTAGCTTTTGTGATGTTGGTGCTGTCGGTATTCCTTGTAAATACGGCATTTCCCTTAAGGCCAGGATTAAGCATTTTAAAGCTTTCCTTAGCCTTCTGCTCCTGCTCCTCGACGGTAAGCTTTGCAAAGCTTGGCTTTACTGTTGTGGAGTAATCCTGGTCATAATACTCATAGCCTGTTATCAAGCCATCATAGTATGTCACGGTTATCATCTTGTCAACGGACAACCATTTTCCGTCAACATACTTTGATGTTCCCTTTTTCTCGTTGATATGATACCACTGGAGCTTAAAGAAATCAGTCTCGTACTTGCTTTCCAGCTGATAGGAAAACTCGTCCAGCTCCGCAGGGATAGTTACCCTCTTCTTGACCTCAGCGATAGCTGCCTTAAGAGCCTTAGCTTCCGCCGTGGAGGCGCTATCCGCAGCCATAGCCTCTATCCCAACAATGCCAGATGCAGGCACTGCGGAAAATACCATTGCCGCCGCCAGTGCTCCTGAAATTATCTGTTTACGAATTTTTTTCATATATGATGACCTCCGATTTCCCGCCCATAAATGAACGTCTGTTGTATTGATTATGACTGATAATAGGGTCTGCCGTTTTCGTCTATCCTCTCTCCTGTCAGTGCATTGATGACAAACTCGCTGTCGTAAACGTATGTAGGATATATATGCAGGATATTGTTTCTGTCCTCGAAGCTTCTGGTTATCAGCTCGGGAGACATATGCTCAAAAAGCATTTCATAGGCTTCGTCCTCGGTGATAAGCTCCGGCTGTGGGAAATCCATATCGTGATAGGTGTAATCAAAGCCGGTGACCTCGCCATTAAAATCCACGGTAACATCTACGCTGTCGAATTTCGCGTCAAGACCGTTCACACTGCGGTAAAAGCTATAGGTCATATATCCGCCCGCAGCTATCACCTTGGAATCATATTCCGAAAGCGCATATTCCTCCGCCCTTTCGCCGAGATAATATTTCATAGCCTTTTCTGCGATTTTGCTGCCAGCCTTCACATCTGTGCTCTTGCCCTCATAATACTCCTCGGAGTATGTCTTTTCAAACCGCAGTATATCGCCGGTGCAGGCGTCCATATCCACATCAAGCCGATAGCCGCCCTCGGAGGACGTATCCTCAAAGCTCATGGACAGTACATATTCTGTTTCGCCAATTTCATCTTCACGGCTGAAAATATCCTCCGATTGAAAAACCGGCTCACCGTCAAGGGTGATATACTTGTCGTTTTTTATTCTCCGAAGAGCCCGGCTGTGGCTGATAAGTCCCTTTCTGACGCTTTCAGGGACCTCTTCGACCACTTTTCCCAGAACAGCGTCCTCGCCTGCACAGCCCGTATCAAGGACAACGTCCCCGACAGCCCCATATCTGAGCACATCATCGTAAAAGCTCGTATATTCGCCCGTTATGGCATCTATCTCATAATAGCCTGCATTTTCCGGAACATATACGGGAAGTATAAAAATTCCGGATTCCCACTGTTTTTCATCGGAATTATACTCTATGTTTACAAAGCGACGATACTCTGCGCGAAGTCCCTTAAGCTCCTTATATACAGCGTTTGCTTCCTCAACGGAAATTATATCCGCCGCAGAAGCTTTTGCCCCGACAGGAGCTGCTCCGAAAGCCACAGCTGCTGCCATAGCCCCCGAAATCAGCTGCATTTGCAGTTTTTTCATTTTGTGTTTCCTCCTGTTCTATCTCTTTTGAAACGTTTCTGTTAATAAAACAATCCAGAACAGGAAAATTTTTCATAAATATAAAAAGTTATCGGAAATTTAATAAATTATTCTCAATTTACTTCTTAAAAAAATCCCCGATAGACATATATCGGGGACTGTCTGCAAAATATAATTATTCCTCTGAGGGCTCCTCGTCAACGCCGTCGAGCTTTTCGAGGTCTTCGATATCCTCGGCGAGGTCATCGTAAGCCTGCTCAGCAGCTGCTTCCTCAGCAGCCTCTTCCTCAGCTTCTTCAGCCTTATCCTCGGGCTTATCGCCGCAGGAACAGCAGCAGCACTCGTCGTCATCATCGAAATAGATCTCGTCCTCATCGTCGAAATCGTAATCATACTGCTCAAGCTCTTCACGCTTCTTAACGGTATAAAGAGCCGCAGCAGCACCTGCAGCAGCAGAGATCAAAGCTGTAAATACAACACCTAATGCCTTCATAATAATACGCTCCTTTTTTCTGAAAATAATATATGCGCGTGCATAAGGTCGCTATGCACGCCGATTGATCTGATGTTTCTATTATTATATCACACTTATTCGAAAAAAACAATAGATTTTTATAAATTTCATATTTGCACAACATTTCCATAACAAAGTGTACCAATTGCACAAAAACTGGTATGTTTTTAAAGTTGAATTTATTTAAATAAAATTGTTAAATTTGTGTTACCATATAGACAAAAGGGAATAAATCGGTTATAATATAAAGTAGTATGTAATCGAATTGTAATTACTGTAAGAATTAAGTAACCGAAAATATATTGGAGATATTTAGAAAATGAGAGTAATCACCGGTAAAGCAAGAGGAAGAAAGCTCAAGGACTTCGAGGGCCGTGATATACGCCCTACTACAGATATGGTCAAGGAAGCTATTTTTTCCATTATTCAGTTTGATATAGAAGGCTCTGAGGTATTGGACCTCTTCTCAGGAACAGGTCAGCTCGGTATCGAGGCTCTTTCCAGAGGCGCAAAGTTTTGCCGCTTTGTTGACAAGAGCAAGGAATCGGCTGAGCTCACCAACGAAAATATAAACCTCGCAGGCTTCCGATGGGAATCCAACGTCGTAAATGGCGACAGCCTGGATTTTCTTCGCATGGCAAGGTATACCTTTGATATCGCCCTTTTAGACCCGCCCTACAACAACGGTCTTATCGAACAGGCACTCCCTCTTCTGGAGCCGAAAATGTCTCAGCGAGGCATCGTCGTATGCGAGCATGAACGTGGTCTGGGGCTTCCCGATGAAGTGGGCAGGCTTAAAAAGTCAAAGACCTATAACTATGGCAAGGTTGCCGTTACTGTATACAGGATCCCATTTAACGAAGAGGAATGATTTTTTATGAAAATTGCAGTCTGCCCCGGAAGCTTTGATCCCGTCACCCTGGGGCATCTGGATATATTCAAACGGGCGAGCAAGCTTTTCGACAAGGTCATCGTTGCTGTGGCGCCGAATGCGGCAAAGCAGCCGATGTTTTCCCCGGAGGAAAGGATCACCCTCATACACAAGACCATTGAGGACAGTCATCTTGATAATGTTGTCGTTGACATCTGCGACGGGCTTATCGCCGAATATGTGGAAAAGGTCGGAGCGGTAGCTATTGTCAAGGGTCTGCGTGCTGTGACCGACTTTGAGTACGAATTTCAGATGGCACTTGTAAACAATCGTCTGTACTACGGCGCAGAGACTGTATTCCTTACCACCGCTGCAGAAAATATGTATCTCAGCTCCAGCATAGTAAAGCAGGTCGCCTCCTTCGGCGGAGATATCAGCAGCTTCGTTCCCGCATGTATCCTAAAGGATATCGAAAAAAGAATGCGCATAACAGATACGAAAGGATAATATATCATGAACACGAGTATTGAACAGATTCTTGACGCAATTGAAGACATGGTCGATGAAGCAAAGACCGTTCCCTTTTCCGTAGGACGCATCACTCTTGACGGCGAACAGCTGAGAGACCTTATCAAGGACGCAAGGGCTGTTCTCCCCGAGCAGCTTAGCTACGCGAACCGCGTTCTTGACGACAGAGAGGCCATAATCGCAGGCGCCAAAAAGGAAGCCGAGCAGATAGTTCGCAAGGCCGAAGAACGCGCAAAGATACTTGTCTCCAACGACGAGATCACAAAGCAGGCGCGTCAGCAGGGAATCGAGCTGATATCACAGGCGCAGAAGCAGACGAAGATGCTCCGCGACTCCGCATACGACTACATAAACAGCATCCTCACCGAATCGGAGACCACCCTCACCGCCTCCCTCTCCGAAGTAAAAAGAACCCACGCCGCCCTCAAAGCTAAGACCAAAAAGTAAATGAAAAACTGCATTTTTCTTTTTCGGCAGAAAGCGGGATTTTATCCTGATTTCTGCCTTTTTTCTTTGCTTTTGCGTTGGAGATTTAGCTGATTGTTTGCGGTTAGTTCCGGCGTGAAAGTAACAGCTACTAACCAGCCAGAAACAAACCGCAAACTATCAGCAGAAATCTTCCCGAAGGGAGTAACAATTACTAATCAGCCAAAAACTAACCGATTAAATTCATAAAAACCGAGAGCCAAAAAAGAAACCCCGCCCACACACCCCCAAGAAAGGGAGCGGCGGGCGGGATATAACCAGCGACTAAGCCGATAAGCCGGGTTTTGTCGTGTGCGGAAATCTATCTGAGCGAATCGTCGCCGAAACGCTTAAGCCGTCATTACAGTGCGCCTGCCGAGCAGACATTGACGAACTGTACCAATAGACGTTGCATCGGATAAGGTTTACATGGCCGCAGAGTCTCCTCTGCGCCGGTGGGCTCTTACCCCGCCTTTCCACCCTTACCTGCCCTCGCGGACAGGCGGTATATCTCTGCTGCACTTGCTCTAAGGTCGCCCTCGGCTGCCGTTAACAGCTATCCTGCTCTGTGATGCCCGGACTTTCCTAACGCGTGCAAGACGCG
>CAMEYZ010000104.1 GCA_945947715.1 uncultured Clostridia bacterium
ATAATCAGCTGAATGCTTCGGAAAAGCAGCTCTACGGCGATATCGTCAAGGCTGCGGAGAAGCTTGAAAATGCTGTTGTGATACCTGATGGCATGGAAAAAAATGATGCCTTAAAGGTGTATATGATAGTGTATAATGAGGAACCTCAGCTTTTCTGGCTGAGCTCCAGCGTTTCTGTTTCGGGCAGCACTATGACTGTCAGCTATAAGGCGACTTCCTCCGAGATAAAGAAAATGCAGGAGGAGATAGATGCTAATGCTGCGCCTGTTGTGGCAAAGGTAAACGGCGCTTCCTCCGATTATGAAAAGTTCAAGATTATATATGAGTATGTCGTGCTGAACAATACCTTCAGCCTTTCCTCTGCGGGATATAATCCCTCTATCTACAATGCCTTCACCAAGAGCGGCGAGCTGCAGTGCGCAGGCTATGCAAAGGCTGTTCAGTACCTCTGCGACCTCACCGGACTGGAAAGCACAGTTGTTGTGGGCACCAATTCTGAGGGCGAGTCTCATGCATGGAACGTGGTATACTGCGGCGACGGATACTACAATCTTGACTCCACTTGGGGCGATCCTATCAACACCTTTGACAACAAATATATCAGACATACATACTTCCTCGTTCCCGATAGTCAGATACACGATATAAGCCACTTCAATGTGAGCTGCTTCTTTACCTCCAATGGCACTAAGATCAAGTGCTTTGACCCTCCTAAGTGCACAAAGACTGCATACAACTACTTCCTGCAGGAGGGACTTTACTTCAAGGATTACGATTCCGCCGACGCAGCTATTAAGGCTCAGATAAAGAAGGCTGTTGCCAATAAGGAAAATGTTATCCAGATAAGGGTTTCAAATGAAGAACTGTTCAATCAGCTCACAACCGGCTCTGCTCCCGGTGCATATCAGAAATATGCCAAGAGCCTGAGCTCGTCGGTAAAGAGCATCGGTAAATTCACTTCCCAGACCTACAAGACAACAGGAGTTGTTACCATCGAAATATTCTATAATTGATAGGCTCTCTATGAACAGAGCTGCTTTGATACATGGTTCGAAGGGCCTCCTTATGGCGGCAGCACTGATGATATCTGCGGTGCTGATGTGCTCCTGTACCGAGATAGGTACCGAGCCCGACGATTTCCCAGAGGATGCCGAGCTTACGGTCATCACCTATCCAAAGACTGAGCCTGCGGAGACGTCCGTTTCCGATACCGATAACTATGTCTATGCACAGCTTTCCGATGAGGAAAAGCGCTGGTATGACGAGCTGAAGGAGGCGGCGGAGAGCTTCTCTGAGCGGGTGGAGTATTCGGGTGAGATAGACGGGGATACCGCAAAGAAGATATTTCTTGCGGTATATGACCAGGAGCCTCAGCTTTTCTGGCTGGACAGCGTGTTCTATCCGCCGAGAGAGTCCTCCCAGCTGCTGAAATACCGCGTCGGCAGTCAAGAGGCTGACGCTATGAAGGGTGAGCTGCGGCAGGTCACTGACAGACTTCTGAGCGAAACAGAGGGGCTCTCCGATTACGAAAAGCTGCTGTACTTCCATGACTATCTTGTCAGGAACTGTACCTTTTCGCTGGACGACGAAAACTATACCATATACAGCGCCCTTTGCAGGGGATATGCCCAGTGCGAGGGGTATGCTTTTTCCTTTAAATATCTCTGTGACCTGTCGGGGATAGACTGCATCACCGCTACAGGTACCAACGCCGGCGGAGAGACTCATGCGTGGAATCTGGTCTCGCTCAATGGGATATGGTATAATGTGGACTGCACCTGGGACGACCCTGTCCTTGAAAACGGCAGTCCGGATTTTCTCCGCAGATATTTTATGCTTGTCCCCGACAGCGATATTCTCGGAGTGACCCATTTCCGCGATGATACGTATTTTTCCTATCCCAGATGCTACGACGGAAGCAGAACCTATTTCGCACGGGCAGGTCTCTATGCAAAAAGCGCCTCCGAGGGCATTGAGATGCTGGAGGAAGCAGCGGTCCAGGCTCTTTCTGAAGGGCATAAGGACGCTGAGGTGCGCTTTGAATCCGAATCGGACTATAGGTCTGCTATGCGCACTCTTTTCGATTTCGGCGATATAAAGCGGCTTGCCTCTGCTGCGCTGGAAAGGGCGGGACTGGACAGCTCTGACAGTGTTTCGGGAATGGTCCGTTTTTCTAACGATGAGCTTCATATTATTCATATCACCTTCGGATAGGGCTTCGGCTCATATCCGTTATTTCGCCGCAGATACGGCATTTGCGCTCGGAAAGGAGCTTTTATATGGACTTCAAAAAGAATAAGGCTTCGGTGGTCACTGCGGTCCTTCTGGCGGCACAGCTCTCGCTTTTGACTGCCTGCGGCGATAAAACGCCCGATGATAGCTTCGAGGAAATGCCCTCCATGACGGTATATCCCTCCTTTGATTATCTGGAGACTACCGCCCCTCCCACTCAAACTGAGCTGGAAACAAAATCAGGTCAGACCTATCCCGATATGACGGGCACGGAGCTTGCCACTACCTATACCGACGAATATGGAAATATTTATGGAATAACCACCACGGAGGCACCCACGGAGACCTATTCCTATCAGAATGAACAGACCTCTTTGTCAAGTGACGAATACGGCGTTGATCTGTCGGATTTTCCCGATGTGGATATCTCTGAGTATTACCGCAACACTGACCCTGCAAATACACTGGTGTTTGACCCGGTCACAACTACTGCCACCGAACGCCCTTCGGAGACAACAACCTCTTATTCTGTTGTGACCACCGTGACTGCCGCTCCCACCGTTACAGAAGCGACCACCACGACCACTGTGACGACTACTGCCGAGGAGACCCTTGTCTCCACAGAGGCTGACCGAGAGCTTACCAATGCAGAACGTGTGGCTTCGCGAAATGCGGCTGTTCCCAGCAAATATACCAACAATAACGAGGTCATGCACACCTACAGCTACAATGCTCTGACAAGCACTCAGCAGTATGTGTACGACGTTATCACGGCGGCATGCCTGAATTATGAGGATAAAATATCCTTCAAGTATTCGGACAAGGTCACCTTTGACGACCTTTTCATCGCTTATCAGACCCTCTATCTTGACGAGGTGCGGCTTTTCTACATCGACAAGAATATGAGCTATGTATCTGATAACTCCACGGGGTATATCCTCTCCATGAATATCAGCTATGCATATTCCGAGGATCAGGTCAATAAAATGAAGCAGGAGATGGACGAAAAGACCGATGAGCTGCTTTCGGGTGTTACAAAGGATATGTCCGATTACGAGGTCGTGAAGTATATCCATGACAAGCTCATAACTCTCTGTGATTACACCATTTCGGGCAGCTATGTCACCACCTCCTACGGCGCTGTGGTCAAAAACAAGGCACAGTGTCAGGGCTATACCAGAGCCTTTTCCTACCTGTGCAATCTTTGCGGCATTGAGACGGATATCGTTCTGGGCGAGTCCCAGCAGCATATGTGGAATATGGTGAAGATCGACGGAAAATGGTATCATATCGACCTGACATGGGACGATCCTAATAAATCGGATTATCCCAACGCCATATTCTATGATTACTTCTGCGTTTCCACCGACCGCATGCTTGAATTCCGCACCATTGACGGAAACAGCCATGAGCTTCCTTCGGCGGAGTCTGATGATCTGGAATACTATAACAACAATGATCTTGTGGTAACAAGCGTCAGCGAAGCAAGAGAGCTTTTCGCAAAGGAGGCGGCAAAGGCTTCCGAAGATAAGCAGCCTGTGGTACAGTTCAGATGCTCTACCTCGGAGGTGTATGAGGAGATAATCGACGCATTTTTCACGAACAATAAAAAGAATAATATCCTTGATATGATCGACGAGGCAAACAAGACTGTGTCCAATAAATTCAATTCTGATTCGGTATATCACTATACCAATGCGGATACGCTGATAATAAAAATATTCCTGAATTACAGCTGACGAGAGGAGTAGCAGCGGACTAAATGAGCAAAGGAATAACAATGCGGATACTCCCGCTTATTACGGCTTTTGCGTTTCTGACGGGCTGCTCGGACAGCGGCGGGAACAACGCTGAGGAGCCGCAGGAGATCCAATATAAGGTGATAACGGGCAGCGGAAGCTCGGTCTATCCCATAGATGAGGGGAAGTATTCCTCGCCTGTGGAAACTGAGTATATAGTCGTCCCTGACGGAATGACCTCCCGATTTGGCTATGAACAGCTGGACAAGAGCGGCAGGGATATATATAATCTTATCCTGACAGCTATGAAAAACTGCGACGAGACCGCTGAGATACCTAACATAGACAGCTCGGGAAAGCTGTATAACCGCATACTTGAGCTGATACGCTTTGAAAATCCTGCCATGTTCCACATAGAGAGCCGCGAAATAGGCAGGATAAGCATCGCGGCACAGAGCTTCGATATCAGATTTTCCTACAAATACTCCGCTGAGGAGGTCAATACCATGCTCCGCGAAACCGAAAAGGCGGCGGATAGGATAATGGTGCAGATAACCGCGGATATGGACGAATATGATATCGTCAAGCTTTTCCATGATTCTCTGATAATAAACTGCAAAAACGACGAAAACGGACAATACTGCAATACTGTTTACGGCGCACTCGTGGACGGGAAGGCTCTCTGCGAGGGCTATGCCAAGGCGTTTTCCTACCTCTGCGGACGGGCAGGCATCGAAAATGTCATAGTTACGGGAAAGACTACCACTGACCATATGTGGAATATGGTGAAGCTGGACGGAAACTGGTATCATGTGGACGTCACCTGGGACCACCCCTCGGAGATAATAACCGATGCATTTCCCGATGCGGTCATGTACAATTATTTCCTTGTCAGCGATGCAGATGCTGCGGAGAATCGCACTATCGACAATGATTATTTCGAGCCACCCCGTGCTACAGGCAGCGTGATGAACTATTTCTATCACGAGGGACTGTACGCGGACAGCTATGTGGCAGCCCTCAACTGCATAAAAAATGGCTGCGAGGGAGCAGTTACTGCCAATCGTCACAGCTTTATGATAAAGCTTGCCTCGGACGAGCTGTATGAGACGGTCATCGGAAATCTTTCCTCGGGGCCTGACCTGTCGGGAGCCATGTCGGAAGCGGGCTTTACGGGCAGGATAAGCTACACAAATATGTATTCCTCGGACAGGATAATCATGTTCATGCTGGAATACTAAGGAACCGCTGATTAAATCTTTTCACGACGCTCTCAGTAACGGATTTTCAAGCGTCGGAAACGATGGCTTCGCCTTTAATCAGCGTTTCCCTAATAAAAAGCAAAAAATCCGCCGGCTATGAGAATTATCTCACAGCCGGCGGATTAGTTTTTTAGTTATGAATGGTATCGGGCTTACGGTTTTTTCTTTCCTCCGCAAGCTTCTTTTCGGTGATGATAAGCTTTTTATTGTCGGGCTTGTACATGGTATCGTACATTTTAACGAACTCCAGTGCAGAGGCCTCGTCCATGGGCTTGCTCATCAGGAAGCCCTGGATATAGTCGCATTTTAGCTTTACAATGGAGTTGTACTGTGCCAGTGTTTCCACGCCCTCTGCAACGGTCTTGATGTTCATGGAATGAACCAGGTCGATGATACTGTCGGTTATCTTGTAATCAGCGCCGTTGCCTGCGATGTTATCCACGAAGGACTTGTCCACCTTTAGGCAGGAAATGGGGAAGCTTTTCAGATAGTTCAGCGAAGAATAGCCGGTACCGAAGTCGTCCAGTGCGATGCCGAAGCCAAGCTCGTGCATTTCGTTGATATAGCTTGTGCTCTTGTCGGCGAAGTCCACCAGGGAGGTCTCGGTAATTTCTATCTGCACATTGTGGGGGTCTACGTTTGTCACATGGAGCACACGGCGGATATTATCCATAAAGTCCCTGCTTTTCAGCTGAACGGGGGAGACGTTGATGGACATGATGATATCCTTGTTGTACTCATTTATCTGCTTTAGGAAGCGGCAGCCTGTTTCAAATATCCACATGCCGATTTTGACTATCTCGCCGGTTTCCTCGGCGATTTCCACGAAATTGGAAGGCGGAACAAAGCCAAGGTCCTCCGATTCCCAGCGGACAAGGACTTCAAAGCCGTGGATACTTCTGTCAGTTGTTGAAATTATCGGCTGATAATTCAGATAGAGCTCGTTGTTGTCCAGAGCGTGGGTCAGCAGCTGAGATATGGCAGCCTTATTTGTGATCTTCTTATGGAGACTGCGGCTGTAGTAGCTCAGGCGGTTCTTGCCTCTTTCCTTTGAACGGGAGAGGGCAATCTCTGCGCTTCTGAGCAGTTCAGAGGGAGTTTGTCCGTCCTCGGGGTAGATAGCCGCGCCCTCGGAGCAGCGTATATAAAGCTGTGAAACAAGAGCGGAAACGGGCGTTTCAAGAAGAGAATTAAGCTCGGCGATTTTGCCTTCCAGCTCGTCGGTGGACTCGTTCACCTCACGAATGATAACGAAATTATCGGAGCTGAAACGATAGACCCGTCCGAAAACGGTCTGCAGTCGGGAGGCAAATTCCTTGAGGACCATATCGCCGTACTTGTGACCGAGAGTTTCGTTTATCCACCTGAAATTGTCGATGTCGATAAATACGATAGCGAATCGGGGACGTTCGCTGTCGCGGCTGATGATATGGTCGTCGATAGCCTCATAGAGCTTTACGCGGTTTTTCACTCCGGTAAGGGTATCCAGATTCACATATTCGTCGATGATAGCGTTCTTGTGCTGGAGCTCCTCGGCAAGATTATCCACCGACTGGGCGATAAGACCGATCTCATTATCCGAGGCAGCGTTTATGCGGAAGTTGTAATTTCCTGCGGATATCTCTGCAATGGAGCGGGATATCTGTGGGATACTGCGACATTCATGCCTTACCACGTTGAGGATAACGATTATCATTATCACCAGCAGCCCGAAAAGCAGAGTCATTTCCTCGCCGAAGGTCTTTTCGCGGAAGCTCTTCATGGAGCTGTACTCCGCAGCGGCGTATATCCTCCAGCCGGTGTTCATCTCGGCGTAGGACTTGATGCAGTAGCTTTCGGTATCGTTTATGACAGCCAGAGACTCATCATCGTCAAAGGGTGAGCATATCACATTTCCCTTTTCGTCGGTGATGATAACGTTGTACATTTTTGAACTGGTAAAGCTGCTGAAATATTCCATAACGGATTCGAAGGACATTTCCTCGATGACAAAGCCCAGCAGTCGGTCATTTTCCCGGACTGCAGCGATTGCCGCCGCAGATTTTCCGGTATTTCTCACGCCATTATTAAGAATGGTGATATGAGAGCTTCTGCCGTCCACGAGAAAGCTGTCATGCCAGCTCTGGGCGTTAAGACGGAGAAAGCCTGTGCTTTCGGAGGAGATATATTTACCGTCGCTTTCCCGTATGAACCACACACGGTCGATGTTAGCGCCTGCAGTGATGCTTTTGCAGAGAGAGTTGACAAGCTCGCTGCGGGACTCGTCCTCATCGCCGCCTATCCACTGTCTGACGAGCTCATCCTCGGAGATGCTGCGTGCATCGTCGAGCCTTGAAGAGATGAAGCTTTCTGCGATGACCGCCGCATTTTCGACGCCCATTTCGGCATATGAATTGACCAGATAGTCCGCCGAGACTATGTTC
>CAMEYZ010000105.1 GCA_945947715.1 uncultured Clostridia bacterium
AGAATGGCAAGCCCCTGGGCGTTCCGCGATAATGATATCGTGGACAACCGCAACTATGCTAAGCTCCTTAAGGATACCATGGACTATGTGAACTGCGGAGGGATAAATGTTATCCTCACTCCCGGCAGATTCAATGCAGCGTACTTTGAACATTCCTATCTTGCGGAAAAAACTGGTGCTATACTCGTTGAAAATACCGACCTTTTTGTGGAGAACAATATCCTCTACATGAAGGACTTTCAGGGCGGCAAGACAAGAGTCGGTGCTGTTTACCGCAGGATATCCGACGAATATCTCGACCCGCTTACATTCCTGCCGGAATCTCTTATCGGCGTTCCTCATATTATGGACGCTTATCGTGCGGGAAATACGGCTATCATCAATGCTCCCGGAAACGGTGTGGCTGATGATAAGGGAATTTACTACTTCGTCCCCAAAATGATAAGATATTACCTCGGTGAGGAGCCTATCCTGAAAAATGCTCCAACCTATCTGCCGTTCTATGAAGAGGATAGGAAGTATGTCCTTGACAATCTGCAGAAGCTGGTTATTAAGGACGTTTCCGAAGCGGGCGGCTATGGAGTGGTCTTCGGCAGAGATATGTCCGCCGAGGAGCTGGAAAACTGGCGTAAGCTTATCACGAAGGAGTCCCGCAGATTTATTGCTCAGGAGGTAATCGACTTTATCGACTTAGCAGTGGTGGACAACGATGAAACGGTCATGCGAAAGGCTGACCTGCGTGCGTTTGTCCTGTCGGGTGAAACAACAAGAGTCTGGGCAAGCGGTCTTACTCGTTTCTCGAGAAATCCTGATTCGTTTGTCGTAAACTCATCTCAAGGAGGAGGCTTTAAGGATACATGGGTACTGTCGCATTAAGTAAAAGCTCCAACCTTTTCTGGCTTGGACGCTACACTGAAAGAGTTTTTACAACTCTGAACACCTTTTTCAAGTATTATGATGTGATGATCGACGTCGATCGTCATTCCTACAAAAAATATCTGGATAACATTTGCGTTCCCGATATCTACAAGGACTGGGCGGATTTTCTGAACAGATATATGTTCGATTCGTCCGTTCCCGATTCTATCGTGTCGAATCTTGACAGAGCTCTGGGCAACGGTATCGTGCTCAGAGAGGAGATCAAAACCCCGTCTCTGTCCTACCTGCAGATGGCAATGGACAAGCTCAAAAAATGCGAAGGGACCACAAAGCTGCGCTATGACCTGCTCCCTGTAAGAGATCAGCTCTACGCGTTCTGGGGTAGCATCGACAACAATATGACCGATTATGAGGCAAAGATTGTTATCTATATCGGCAAGGCTGTTGAGAGAGTTGACTTGTTTATGAGACTTTCTTATCCCTATGAGGAAATCGAAAAGGCTTTCTCATATCTGACCCGTTTCTTGGACGGCTTTATTGCCGACAATAATTCGGGACACATTAACCTGACTGCGTACAGCGGACTTAAGGATGTTCTTTCAAGAGGCTGTGCATGGACGGAATGTCGGAATGAAGCTCTCTACTGCATGGAGCATTTATTTGAGGTCGAACAGGTTGAAAAGGCTGTGGTTTGAGTATAAAACTGCTTTGAGATTCGGCGATGAAGTGACCTCGCACTGCTTTTCACTCAGATGTCTGCCTGTTTCGGACAACAGGCAGCTCATCTGTGAACCGCAGTGCATTATTTCTCCGGACGGACGGGGAGTGTGGTTCAGCCGTGACAGCTTCGGAAATTCGGTGCTGTGCGGCAGGATTTCCGAGGGCCATGACAGCTTCTCCTTTAACGTTAAAGGAACTGCTCAGGTCAAACGGGATTATAGGATACCCGGCGGGGCGGCTGCTATTTACGGCTATGAGTCGCCTATGACCCGCATCGGAGATAAGCTTACGGGTTTTTATGGTGAGCTCGCTCCTATACTGAGCGGAGACCCGCTTCAGCGTGCACTGATCATCTCAGACAGATTATACGGCTACATGAAATATGAAAAGGGCGTGACAACAGTAAGGACTGACGCCGAAACAGCTTTTGAGCTGGGCGCGGGAGTTTGTCAGGACTATTCTCATATTTTCCTCGCCCTTTGCAGGCTTGACGGCATAAGATGCAGATATGTTTCAGGGCTTGCATATCAGAACGGGGAAACTCATGCATGGACAGAGATAAACGACGGAAGCTCATGGGTCGGCATAGATCCTACAAACAACTGCATATGCGGTGAAAAATATATCAAGCTCTGCCACGGAAGAGATTATTCCGACTGTCCCATTGAACGGGGACTATATATCGGCAGCAGCTTCTGTACTCAGGAGATTTACTCCAGCGTTGAGGAAATTTGACATATTGACTTATATTCAGGGATATGTTCAGGGAGTGCATCTTGCACACATAGTATAAGTTGAAAGGAATGATAATATTGGTAAAGACTATTGCCCAGGCGGGTCTTGCCGTGAATGAAAAGCTGGTCATACGGAGAAACCGCATAACCAACCCGAATATCAGCTCGTCGGGGAGCAAAAGGGCGTGTATCGTAACAGGTACCCACGGCGACGAGCTTGAAGGACAGTTTGTCTGCGCAAAGCTGGCAGACTATTTGCATGAAAATTCTTCCGCACTCAGCGGAATTGTGGATATATATCCCGCGCTGAATCCCTTGGGGATTGATTCCATTACAAGGGGTATCCCCATGTTTGACCTGGATATGAACAGGATATTCCCCGGCACCTCCGAGGGAACAATGGCGGAATGTATCGCAGCGGATATCATTTCGGACATCAAGGGCGCAGATATCTGCATCGACATTCATTCCAGCAATATCTATCTTAAGGAGATACCTCAGGTCAGAATTAACGAGATATCTGCCGATTATCTTGTTCCATACGCAAAAATGCTGAATGTGGATTATATCTGGATTCATTCCTCGGCGACGGTTCTGGAATCCACCCTTGCATACAGTCTCAATGATATCGGGACGAAAACTCTTGTAGTCGAAATGGGTGTGGGCATGCGCATCACCAAGGAATACTGCGATCAGCTTATTATCGGCATACTGAATCTTCTGAAAAACATCGGCATCTGGAATGGTCCCGTCGGACCTGTCAGAGAGCCTATCCTTTCCTTCGACCATGACGTGGAGTTTGTCAATTCCTCGGCAGCAGGTATTTTTGTGCCCTGTGTCGATCACTGGGTCGATATTGAAAAGGGCGCTCATATCGGCGATGTCCTTGACCCGGCGACTGGCAGGGTGGAGGAGTACGTCACCGCTCCCTGTGCAGGAAGGATATTCACCCTCAGAGAGTTCCCCATAGTTTATGGCGGCTCGCTGATAGCGAGAATACTGGGAGGTGAGAGAAATGCGTAAATGTACCTTGTATTCGATAAAATCCCCCTACAGAGAGGACCTTGACGTTCTCGGCTACAGGTTCGGCAACGGGGAAAAATCAATGTGCATCGTAGGCGCCCTGCGCGGAAATGAGATACAGCAGATGTTCGTCTGCTCGCAGATAATAAAGAAGCTCCGTCGTCTGGAGGCGGACGGTAAAATCGCCGCAGACCATGAAATAATGGTCATCCCCTGCGTAAACTATTACAGCATGAACATCGGCAAGAGATTCTGGACAATGGACAACACCGATATCAACAGAATGTTCCCCGGCTACAATCTGGGTGAGACCACTCAGCGCATTGCTGACGGACTTTTTGAGCAGATACAGGGCTATAAATTCGGCATACAGTTTGCAAGCTTTTATCAGCAGGGAGATTTTCTGTCCCATGTGAAGCTGATGCACACAGGCTTTACCAACCCTGAAAAAATGAAGGACTTCGGGCTGCCCTATGCGTTTATCCGCGACCCGCGCCCCTATGATACCACTACTCTGAATTATAACTGGCAGATATGGGAGACCAATGCCTTTTCGTATTTCCTTAATTCCACCGACGATATCGACGAAAGGTCCGCCGAGGACGCTGTTGATAATGTTATCAGGTTCATGGTTCGTCAGGGCATCATCAAGGGCCGTGAAACGGGAGGATATCTGACCGAGCTCATTAACGAGAGGGAGGTAATTCAGATACACTCCAACGCGGCAGGCATCTACCGTCCAAAGGTAAATGCAGGGGAGCGCTTCTCAAAGGGAGACATACTCTGCGAGATTCTGGACCCCATGGAGGGCGAGATCATCTCACAGGTCAAGGCGCCCTGCGACGGAATAGTATTCTTCCGATACAGTCGTCCTTTAGAGTTTGAAAACAGCGTGCTTTTCAAGCTGATACCGAGATAAATTATTGTTACTCCTTCTTTAATTCTTTCATTATGATACAGCAAAACAGCCGACCTATGACGATCGGCTGCTTTGCAGTTTTAAACGGTTCATATGCTGAGCACCATTGCAGCAAATACGAGGATTATCCCCACAGCTGCCGAGGGGGTTGGTATCTCGTTGTAGAGCAGTATCCCCAGCACAGTGGCTGACACAGGCTCCACAGAGGCTATGACAGCTGCTTTTCCGTTTTCCGTTCCCTTAAGTCCCAGATTGTACAGGAAGTAGGGAGCTATGGAGGAAACAACTGTGAAAATCAGCGTGAAGCCTATCATTGATGGCGAGGAGGACAGCATTGCTCCGATTGCGTTCATATCCGCAAAAAAGGCGGAGAAAATGGCGGCGGACAGAAAGGAATATCCGATACATACAAAGGAGGAATATCCTCGGTTTATGGCAAAACGCGTGAAGATGCTGTACAGCGCATAGCCTATGGCGGACATTATCCCGTAGGCGATGCCAAGTCCCGAAACAGGCGTGCCTGAGCCAATTATCCCCGTGACCAGCACCAATCCGCCGATAGAAAGTACAATGGCTATTATCTTTTTCGCGGTTATCTTCTCCTTGAAGATAAGTGCCGAAAGGATAGTCACAAATATGGGCGAGGTGTAGAGCAGTATCGCTGCTGCGGAAAGGGACATCATGTTAATTGCAGTGAAGTAGCAGTAATTGAAAAAGACAATGCTGACAAGGCCTGTGCCAATGAATATCCAGATATCCTTCAGCTTTATTTTCAGGCTTTTTCTGTCGGTGGCAAGGCAGAACAGCAGCGCCGCCGAAGCTGTGAACAAAGAACGCAGGAAAACCACGCTCATAGATTCAACGCCGAATTCATTGAATCGGCGGACAAATATTCCCATAAGTCCCCATAGGATACCTGCAATGGCTATCCACAGGGGAGATAGATCGATTTTTTTATTCATGTGATTTCTCCGTGTAAAGAGGTGATGTTTATGAAATGTAGTGAGCTTTCGGCGCTCAGATCCTTTAAAAATATAGAGCTTATAGCAGGAGCTAAGGGGCTTGACCACACAATTACCTGGGTGTATATTAATCAGGCTCCCGATGTGGGTCAGTGGATACACGGCGGTGAGCTGGTATTCATAACAGGCATGGAGGGCTGCACTGCGGACGGACTGGAAAACACGCTCCGTCAGTGTGCGGAAAATGCTGCTTCGGGAGTGGTGGTGCTCTGCAATCCTGACTATATATCCGATATCCCCGACAATGTGAAGCGCCTTGCTGACTTAGAAGGGCTTCCGCTGTACAAAATGCCCTGGGAGCTTAAGATTGTGGACGTCACAAAGGAGATAGCCGATACGATAATACTCAATCAGCTGAGGGAAAAGAACGCAGAGGGATTCTTCCATGAGCTGCTTTTTTCGTCCCGGCTGTCCGAGCAGTCTGTGAAGCGGCTGGGCATAAGCTGCGGCGCAGACGTTAACAGTCCCGCTGCCATACTGCTGCTCAGGACCGCAAATATCGGCGATTATGCAGAATTTGACGCTGTAAGAGAGCATCTGTGCAGAGAGCTTTCGGAGTATATGTATTCAAAGGGATATGTATGCGTATCCTGCGTGTGCATGGACGAGATAATCTTTTACATAAACTGCGGAAAGAATTTCTCTGACAGAGAGGAAGGGATAATTTCTGATTATCTGAGGATGTTCACTGCACGGCACAAAAGCGCGGTGATACGCTGCGGTATCGGACAAACCTATCACGATATGCGAAGTATGCGGCGAAGCTATCATGAAGCAGAGCGTGCAGCACAATCTGCGGAGCGGTCCGAGGAAGGTATCTCAATAGTAAATTTCTCACGGTTGGGATTTATCCGGCTGCTTTCCGAAAATACGAGCATATCAGAGATATCCGCCTACTGCTTTGATGTGCTTGGAGAGCTGATAGTCAATGACCGGACGCACAATACCGAATATGTCAAAACTTTGGAAGCCTATCTGCGATGCGGCTGCAGCATGGTAAAAGCGGCGGACGAGCTGTATATCCACCGCAACACCATGGTATATCGCATTGAAAAGATACGCACGCTGCTTGGCATTGACTTTAACGATATGGAAGCAAAGTGCGAGTGTATGAACGCTCTCAAGCTGATGAAAAATTACGAGACGGATTTTTCCGGGTTTATCAAGAGCTGATAACGTGCAGGACGATGTATTGTCCTGCATGTTTTTTATTCTCCGAAATTTTCCCTGATGATCTTCACGAACTCATCAACAGCAGCGTCAGTGATGAGCTTGCCCTTTTTCGCGGACGAGCCCTTAGCCGATGCAAGTGCACCTGAATCGGGGACCATTCCCTTGACTATGGGGTACTTATGATAAGGTATAGGAGTCACGCCCTTTTCCTCGGGGAGCAGGTCTGTGCGGACTGAACCGGGAGCAAGATACATCATAAGGGAGGTCTCGGTGACAGCAGCATGCTCCAGCGCCCAGCCAGGGAAGGGTATTTCATCGAACACCTTATCTATGATATCCTGTGAGAGAACGTCCCACCAGTTGCTTTCCAGAATTTTTACATCGGGGTATTTCCTTGATACAAGGTCGATAGCCTCCAGCAGAAAGGCCTCATTTTCAAAGTGGGCGTTATTTACGAATATCTTTTTCACTCCGTCACGGCAGAGCTCTTCTAAGATATCATAGGCAAGGCGGATAAGGGTCTCGCCATTGAGGTCGATTGTTCCCGGGAAGAGGGGACCGCCACCACTTAAGGGCTTGGATTTATAGCCGTAGACCAGCGTGGGCATTATCACTCCGTTTATTCTGTCCGCCAGCTTTTCGGATATCTTCTCTGCAATTGTGGAGTCGGTGGACAGCGGAAGATGAAAGCTGTGCTGCTCGGTGGAGCCCACGGGGAGAATTATGACCCCGTTTTTCTTTTCGTTAAATTCCTGCCAGGTAAGGTCATGCATGTAGCACTTGTTCATATTGTATCACCTTTTTTATAGATTTGTCAAAAATGCAAGAATATAAAATAGATTATTCATAATTTTCAGCCGATTGCATTTTCTGATATAATTATATACTTATTTATAATATTCGTCAATGTATGGATAGTACAAAATGCAAGATTATTGTTTGTATCCTTCATACAGTGACAAGCAAAAATTGATATGCTATAATAAAATCGTACTAAGGAAAACGGTACATATCCTGAAAATGAAGGCAACGGAGCCGATTATCTCATAAAGATAGTTGGCTTTTGTTATCCGAAGCCTATCCCGTCCACGGCGACAGGCGCACAGAAAGGAGAGGATATATAATGTCGGCAATAGGTCAGAGCATTAAAATTGATAACGTAAGTAAGTTTTATGGCA
>CAMEYZ010000106.1 GCA_945947715.1 uncultured Clostridia bacterium
GCTTTTCGGGCTGCCATGTGTTGTTGTAATCAAACAGCTTGCGGCGGGTCTTTATCATCTGCTCAAAGCATGCTTCGTCGCCTATGTAGGGCAGCTCATTATCTCTCCTGGTGATATTATCCATATATTTCTCCTATTCATGTACTGACGAGTGACTGTAGATGTAAAATTCCTCCTGACAGGGGAGAATTTTTTTCTCCTTCGGCGGGAAGAGCCTGTCATATTCTTCCGCTTCTGCGGGGTCGAAATCGTACACAGGGCTTTCACGGAAGATATATTTTCTGCCGTCCAGTGCGCCTTCCTTTAGCTCCTTAACGAGCATTGCAGTGGGGAAATAGTCATTGTCGAGGCAGACGTTATATCTGCGGCAGCTTTTAAAGCCGCTGCTGATGTAGTTTGCGGGGCTTCCGAAGATGACAATGACGTCATAGCCCATATCTACAGCTTTTCTAAAGGAATGTTCAAGGAGCATTTTTCCATGGCCCTGACGCTGAAACTGCGGCAGAACTGCCAGCGGTCCGAAGGTGAGGATATCCTTTTCTTTCCCGGTTTCGTCGATAAGCTTTGATTTTGTGTACATGACATTTCCCACGAGCTTCCCGTCAGCTTTGGCAACGAAATCAAGCTCCGGGATAAAATCCTCATGGCTTCTCATGATGTGAGCGAGATAATGTTCGCTGCAGCCGGGCATGTTCAGATTCCAGAACGCCTCGCGGATAAGCTTTTCCACCTCGGCATAATTTTCGGGTGCTTCGTTTACTATCAATGTTTCCTGTATGTTCAGTCCTCCTCTGTTCTATCAAGTATCATATCGAAAATTTTTCCGGCAGCCTTGTCCTTACTCATTCTTTCGAGAGGATATTCTCCATCTGGCGTTATCACGGTGATAACGTTTGTATCGGACTTGAAGCCTGCTCCCTCAGTCTTAAGAGAATTAGCGCAAATCATGTCGATATTCTTGGCGGAAAGCTTTTTGCGGCTGTTTTCAAGGACATCACGGGTCTCCATAGAAAAGCCGCAGAGAAACTGTCCCTCACGGCGATGCTGTCCCAGATATCCGAGGATATCCTGTGTTCGTTCAAGCTCAATAGCCATATCTCCGTCAGATTTTTTAGTCTTTTCCGTCCCCACGTTTTTCGGACGATAATCCGCCACAGCAGCCGCCTTGACGATGATATCCATATCATCTGAAATGGCTGTCACAGCATTGAACATATCCTCTGCCGAGGTTACGGGGACGACCTTCACAAAGGGCGGCACAGCCACCTCCATTTTGCCGCATACGAGAGTGACCTCTGCGCCGCGGAGCATGGCATTTCTTGCAAGAGCACAGCCCATTTTTCCGCTGGAATGATTGGTAATGTATCTTACAGGGTCGATAGCCTCGCAGGTGGCGCCTGCGGTGACGAGGACCCTTTTGCCGGTCATATCCTTTTCAAGGGCTATCTCGCGGAGGATATGGTCTAAAAGCACCTGCTCCGAGGGCATTTTTCCATCGCCGATGTCGCCGTTTGCCAGCATGCCCTTGTCTGGCTCAGCGATGATGTACCCGAAACGGCGGAGCTTTTCGATATTGTCCTGCACAATAGGATTGTGGTACATATTGTGGTTCATTGCAGGGGAAATTATCTTCGGGCAGGGACATGCCATAACGGTAGTGGTGAGCATATCGTCTGCGATGCCGTTTGCTATCTTTCCGATGACGTTAGCGCTGGCGGGAGCTATCATCACAAGGTCCGCCTGCTTGGCAAGAGCCACGTGCTCCACGGAATACTGAAAATTGCGGTCAAAGGTATCAATAAGGCATTTGTTTCCGGTAAGAGTCTCAAAGGTCACAGCAGTTATGAAATTCTGAGCATTCGGGGTCATAAGCACATGGACATTGCAGCCCAGCTTCTTCAACATTCTCGCAAGATTTGGTATTTTATAAGCAGCGATGCTCCCCGTAACTCCGAGAAGTACAGTTTTTCCTGTAAGCATAACGTTTAGTTCTCCTTTAATGAAGCTATTTGCTATTATTATATCACCTGAACGGCAAATAGTCAATAATAGTATTGACAATCGACCGCACTTGATGTATAATTAATTTGGAGTAATGTAATTGCAAAGAACCATGTTCTTTGGATATGGAGGCTGCTATGGGCTTTTTTAATAAAATCGCTGAGGGCATTAAAAAGACAAGAGATTCTATCATGGGCGGGATAAACCGTCTGCTGAACAGCACGGTGAAAATTGATGAGGATTTCTTTGAAGAACTGGAAGAAACGCTTATTATGTGCGATATCGGAGTTCAGACCTCCGAGGATATCTGCTCTGCGCTCCGTGAGAGAGTGAAATCGGAGGGTATATCCGACGCTGATGAGATACGCAATGCTTTGAAGGATATAATCGCCGAGATGCTGGGCGAGGACAAGAAGCTTGATCTGTCCACCAAGCCGTCGGTCATCCTCGTTATCGGAGTAAACGGCGCAGGCAAGACCACTACGATAGGAAAGCTTGCTGCGAAGCTCGTAAGTGACGGAAAAAAGGTCATTGTCGCTGCTGCGGATACCTTCCGCGCTGCTGCAATAGATCAGCTTGAGGTGTGGACCGAGCGCGCAGGAGCTGAAATTGTCAAGCACAACGAGGGCTCTGACCCTGCGTCGGTAGTCTTTGATGCAGTGACCGCTGCAAAGGCGAGGGGAGCGGACGTTGTTATCTGCGACACCGCAGGACGTCTCCACAACAAGAAAAATCTCATGGAGGAGCTGAAAAAGATAACCCGTATCTGCTATCAGCAGGCGGAGGGCTGCAGCATCGAAACGCTGCTTGTACTCGATGCCACCACCGGGCAGAACGCCGTAAATCAGGCAAAGCTTTTCAGCGAGACTGCTGATATTTCGGGTATCGTGCTGACAAAGCTGGACGGAACAGCAAAGGGTGGTATTGTCATTTCCATTCACCGGGAGCTTGGTATCCCCGTGAAGCTTGTGGGAGTGGGCGAAAAGCTTGAGGACCTGCAGGAATTTAACGCCCATGATTTTGCCGAAGCGCTCTTTATGACCGAGACCGACTTTGAGGGCAATTATGAACGCCTTACCGACGATGATATGGAGGAAAAGTCCGAAGATGAAAAGACGGAAGCTGCAGCCGATATTGAAGCAGTCTCCGAAAATGAAGCTGATGAAGAGGCTCCTGCCGAGGAAGTCCTCACAGAAGAGGCTCCTGCTGCGGACGATGCTGTTGAAGAGCCTGTCTCCGAGGAAGCTTCGGAGGAAGAAGCTGTGACTGAAGAGACTGAACAGGTCCCCGAAGAGCAGTCCGAGCCTGATGCAGAGGAAGCTCCTGCCGAGCAGAAGAAGGATATCAGAAATGGAAAGTTCGGTTTCCTCTTCAAGGAGATCACCTTCGGAAAGAAAAACAAGGAGGACAACAAGTAAATGAAGATCGTACTTGCCAGCGGAAATATGAATAAGCTCCGCGAGATACGGGAGATATTGGAGCCGCTGGGCTATGAGGTCCTCTCCGAAAAGGAAGCAGGCGCAAAGACAGACGTGGAGGAAAACGGCAGCACATTTGAGGAAAATGCCGAAATAAAGGCAAGGGCAATATATGAGCTGCTTCACGTGCCCGTTATCGCCGATGACAGCGGACTTGCCGTTGATTATTTAAATGGAGCACCGGGAATATATTCCGCCAGATATGCCGAGGAAGGCAAACGCTGTGCGAAGCTGCTGTCAGAGCTTGATGGCGTGCCCGATGAAAATCGGGGAGCAAGCTTTGTCTGTGCGATATGCTATATCGACGAGAAAGGGGAGGCTCATTTTTTCCGCGGAGAATGTCACGGAAAAATAGGCTATGAAAAACGTGGAGAAAATGGCTTCGGCTATGACCCCATTTTCCTGTACGGGGACAAGACCTTTGCAGAGCTTTCCGCTGAGGAAAAAAATACAGTAAGTCACCGTGCGAAGGCGCTGGAAAAGCTGAGAGAGTATCTCAAATAAAAAATAAGGCAAGGGGTAAAGACATGATAGGGGTATTGATACTTTCGGCGTGGATAGGCGGCTTTGTTCTTGATATTGCCGACAAAAAGCGTTCGGAGCGGTTTGACCGATTCTGCATTGCAAACAGCAGGAAGCTGCTCAGCGGCGAAGCCTGTGAGTTCGAGGGGAAAATATATACACCGCTGATACGGAGCTTATAAGCTATAACTGGTGTGCGTCTATTTTTGTTATGACCTTTATGCGGGGAACATCCTTCTATCGCGGCGAGGACAGATGGATGCTTGCTGTGATAACGCTTATCACACTTTTCGGAGGCTGGTGGGGGATACCGTGGGGACCTGTCCGCACCATACAAGCCTTTGTAGAAAATGCGAAAAACATGTCCGAGCCTATCACAATGAGAAATATTCTTACAAGATAATAAAAAATCTGCTGTACGCGAGGTTCAGCAGATTTTTTGTTTTTATTGTTGTACGGCGTATTTGGTCATATAGTCCTTGTAAAGCTCGGAATACTGGGTGCCATTGCCCTTGTGGACCTCTGCGATATATTCGTGGCGGTTGATAACGATGCTCTCGTCCTTCTGGGAGCCGAGGATATATACGGCAACATTTGAACAGTGGTCGGAAATTCTTTCGAGATTTACCAGTAGGTCCATGAAATTGATGCCGCTCTCCACGACGCAGGTGCCGTTTTTGAGACGTTCGATGTGCTTTGCCTTAAGGGTCTCGTTCAGGTAGTCGATGACCTCTTCAAGGGGCTCTATCTTCACAGCGGTCAGGATATCGTCGTTTTCGGTGCATTTTACAGCCATGGAGATTATTTCCTCAACAGCATCCGAGATGATATTGAAATCCTTTATCGCCTCAGCGGACAGGTCCGGCTCACCGTTCTGGCGGAGCCTGTCAAGCTGCTCAGCGCTTTCGATAAGGTTCATGGTGTAGTCGCCGATACGCTCGAACTCCGACGTCAGATGCAGAAGCAGCGTTACGCGGCGGTTTTCGTAATCGGTCAGCTCGCAGTGGGTGAGCTTTACGAGATAGTTGTTGAGGTTATCCTCCATTCGGTCGATGGATTCCTCGCAGGAGCGCAGCTTAGCCACGCTTTTCTCGTCATATTCGGTGAAGAGCTTGCGCATGCCCCTGAAATTGTAGAGGGCAGACTGTCCCATAGTGACAGCTGTGCTGAGAGCAAGCTGTATCGCAAGAGCAGGGGATTTGAGAAGACGCTCGTCCAGTACGGGCACAACAGGCTCATCCTCGCCGTTTTCGCCGGGAAGATCCTTTATGGTGATGACGGCAAGCTTTTCCAACACACCATGAAGGGGGATAAACACCGCAGTCACTACAACGTTAAACAGTGTGTGGAAGTTGGCGATGCTTCCCATGGTCATTTCCGCGCCCCAGAAGGGAAGGGTTATCGTGTACTGCAAAGCATACATTCCCACCATGAAAAGTATGGTTCCGATGATGTTGAAATAGATATGAACAACAGCTGCTCTTTTGGCATTTTTTCCGGCGCCCACTGCGGAGAGCAGGGGAGTAACGCAGGTACCGATGTTGGTTCCCATGATTATCGGGAAGGCCGATGAAAAGGGCAGATAGCCGTTAAGAGAAATTGCCTGTAAAATACCGATAGCCACCGAGGAGCTCTGACAGAGCACGGTGACAAGTATTCCCGCAAGAATACCCAGCACAGGATTTGAAAGGGTTTCGAACAGAGTAGTGAAGCCCTCCAGCTCGGAGAGAGGCTTTACCGCCTCGGTCAGCGAATTCATACCTGTGAAAAGCACGCCCACGCCGAGAAGTATTTCGCCAGTGTTTTTGACGCTGTTTTTCTTTGTTGTCATAAGGATTATCAGACCCGCAACGCAGAAGACAGGAGCCAGCACCTTAGTATCGAGAAAATCCATGAACGAACCTGCGCCCGTGCCTTCAAGCTCGGCAAGGCGGAGTATCTGACCTGTGATAGTAGTACCGATATTCGCGCCCATGATAACTCCCACAGCGGAGCCCAGGCTCATGATGCCGGCGTTAACAAGACCGACGACGATAACGGTAGTAGCGCCGGAGGACTGTATCGCCGCAGTGACGAGAGCGCCCAGCAGAACGCTTTTGAAAATATTTCCTGTAAGCTTTCGGAGGACCTTTTCCATCTGACCTCCGGAAGCCTTTTCGAGACTTCGACCGAGAATCTGCATGCCGTAAATAAACAGCGCGACTCCTCCCAGAGCCTTTATCGCGGTAATGGCATAATCCACACTTGTCATAATAACTTCCTTTCCTGCACATTGCGGAACTGTAATTTAAACTATCCTTAATATACGCTATTATTATAACACAAATGAAAAGAATAAGTAAATAGATTTTTTTGACTTTTTTGTTAGCTGTATTTTTTTGGAGTGTGCGACATATTTCAACAGGAAACAGACAGCTGTTTTGTGGATTTTGATATGGCTGGAAATGCATAAAAAATCCGCACGGAAGGGCATTCCGTGCGGAAATGTTAAGTCTACCAATAATTACTCAACAACTGCGGTATAGTTCTCGCCGAGTTCAACTGTAAATGTTACATTACCGTTTTTATCAGCCTCTGCGGAGGTGATCTTCTCGGAGGTATTCTTTCTGCCGCTGTAGAGAGTTACTGTTTTTCCTGCATACTTTGAGCCGAGCTTAACGGTGATCTGACCGTCAACCTTGCTCTTGCGGGTGCTGGCAGTTGTTATTTTGTTCATATCTGCATCGTAAGCGTTGATGTAGGAAACAGGCGTGATGCTCATGAGGATCGCCATATCGCCGTTAGCAACGGCAACGATTCTTACATTTGAAGAAGGCATTACGAATGAACCGCTATTATAAATAGTTGCAATAAGTGTGCTTCCGGAATAAACCTTTGCGCTGTAGCCGAAAGCGGTGGTCACATTAACAGTTGCTCCTGCAGCTGCGCTTGAAGCGTTTGCGTAAACAAGGCTGCTTTCGGTGATAACGGAGTAGTTGGTTATCGAAGGAGTTACAGGCTTTTCGGGTTCAACGGGAGTTGTGCCTGCAGAGGCGGAAACACCTGTTACAGTTACGTCAAAGCCTGTTATAGTGATGCCATTTGCGTTAAGCTTTGCTGCGTCATCTGCGCTGAGAGTGACAGTCAGGGGAGAAGAGGAAACGTCAACAGTTCCCCATTCGTTGGGTTTAGAGGAAGCAAGAACGTTGTTTGCGCCGTCCATTACCTTAAGCTGGTGATAATCTGCTTCATTGTTGATATTAAAGCTGATGATAAGCTTATCGCCTGCCTTGAAGCTGCACTTGTCAGCGCCTATCTGAACGGGATTCCATTCCCATTTGATGCCCTGATTTACGGAGCCGCTCCATATGGTATTTCCTGTGGGCTCTTCGGGCTGTGTGGGCTTTTCGGGCTGTGTGGGCTTTTCAGGCTGTGTGGGCTTTTCGGGCTGTGTGGGCTTTTCGGGCTGTGTGGGCTTTTCAGGCTGTGTGGGCTTTTCGGGCTGTGTGGGCTTTTCAGGCTGTGTGGGCTTTTCGGGCTGTGTGGGCTTTTCGGGCTGTGTGGGCTTTTCAG